>JADHNH010000079.1 GCA_016779605.1 Nevskia sp.
TCGTCCCAGTGGCCGGCCGGCTGGTTGAGCACGGTGGCGCCGGCGACGGACTCCTCCACCAGCAGGAAGCGGCCGTCGCGCTCGACCACCGCGGCGACGGTGACGTGGATCTGTGCGTTCAACGCCCGGCTCCGGCGAAAGGGGGCGGCACGCCGCCAGCCAGAGTGCCGCCCAAAGTGCCGCGGTTGCGCAGGTGCCAATAGCCCTGCGTGTCCTGCTGGCCGAGCGATTGCAGCAAGGCCAGCAGGTTGGGATCGGCGCCCGGCCTGGCCTTGAGCTTGAGGTCGTAGTCGTAGCTCTGGTCGCCCTGCAGATGCACCTCGCCGCTCAGGTCCACCGGCCCGGCCAGCGGCTCGATATGCCCGGCGATACCATCGCTGCCGCTGACGATCGTCGCCTTGAAATCGCCCAGCGGCAACGGATCCTTAGCCAGCATCCAGACCAGGCCATGGGCCTCGACCGTGCCCTCGGCGGCCGCCGGGAATCCATGGCTGAGCGCGAGCGACTTCAGGTCGATGCGGGCCAGGCCGTCCAGCGGCGCCAGCGGCAATCCGGCGGCGTTCAGCAGGGCCTTGATCGGGCCGCTTGCCTGGGCGTGGCGCAGCGAGACGCCGGACGCGGAATAGGCGGCATGGCCGGCCAGGTTCAGGCTGCCGCCGGCCGCGTCCACCTGGAACTCGCAGCGCAGCAACGGCAGCCACCAGGGCTCGAAGCGCCAGTGCAGCCCGGTGAGCAGCGGGTGGCCGTTGAGCGTCACCGCGCCGGCGCGGCCCTCCGTCAGGCTGCCTTCCAGCCCGATCGCACGCACCGCCGCCGCCTTTGGCGCCAGCCAGGCATAGAGCAGCTCGGCCGGCGCGCGCACGACCAGCATCCAGGCCAATGCGGCGGCGCCGACGATCGCCAGCGTGCGCGTCTTCACTTCTCGTGCACCAGCGCCAGGCGCGCGTTGACGGTGCCGGCGGCCTGGCGGCGCTCGATCGAGGCGTTGTCGATGCGCACGCCGTAGCGCGTCTGCAGGGCGTTCATCCAGCGCAGCAGACTGTCGAAAGGCACGTCCTCGAACCAGATGCGCACCTGGTTGTCGCCGTCGGGCTGCAGGCGCGTCGGCGCCTTGGCCAGGCTGCCGTCCTTGGTCGACTGATCCACCGTGGACAGCAGGGAAGCGCCCGCCACGCCGGGCGGCGGTGCGGCCGGCAGGCGGCCCGCGCCGGCCTGCGCACCGAGCAGTTCGAGCTGGCCGGCCAGTGCACGCGCGGCTTCGAGGTCGCGGGCGCGGTGCGCGCGCAGCAGCGCCAGCGGCTCCCATAGCGCCAGGTAGACCAGGGCCAGCGCGACCACCACCGCCATGGCGGCAGCCAGGGCCTGCTCGCGCGGCTGCAGGGCGTCGAACCGTGCGCGCAGCGGCGCCAGCTGCGCCGCCAGGCGCTCACGATACGGGTTCAGGAAGTTCATGCGGCGGGTGCCGGCGGTGCGGCGCTGAGCTTGACACGGATCTGCACGCCGCCCTGGCCGGCGTCGGCGGACAGCACTTCGAGCAGGCTCGCATGGTGCACGCCGAACCAGCCGCGCAGCTTTTCCAGCACCTGGAGGTCGTTGCCGCCCAGCTCGAGGAACAGCGCGCCGTCGCGGAACTCCAGGTTCTTCAGTTCCAGGCCGGGCGTGGCCGCCAGCGCCGAGGCGGCCTGCTGCAGCAGGAAGAACACGCCGGCGGCGTTGCCGGCCGAGCGCAGCATGCGCTGCTTCAGCTCGAGCTGGGTGGACAGCGGCAGCGAGGCGACGCGCTCGCCCGGAAACAGTTGCGCGAAGCGCGACTCGTTGGCGGCCTGCTGCCGATCGAGGGCGCGGCCCAGCCGCACCGCCTCCACCGCGTTGACGGTGACGCCGAGCAGGAACGCCGCCGCCAGCAGCCCGCCGGCCAGGCGCCACGGGCGCCAGAACCGCTGCAGGCTTTCGCGCTGCGAAAACGCCCCCTGCAGCAGGTTGATCGCCTGCGCCGGGCGCAGGTTGCGGATCAGCGCCTCCAGCGGGTCGTCGAAACCGGGCAGCAATTCGAGCGGCCGCTGCAATCGGGTGAAGTCGCCGCGCACGCCGCGCGTCACCAGCACCCGCAGCGCGTGCGGCGTACCGCCTTCGGCGAGCTGGAGGAACTGCTCGAAGTCTTCGGGCACGCAACTGAATCCCGCGCAGGCGCCGGTGCGCGCGGTCATCTGGCCGGCTTCCGCCAGCACCGGCCAGGCGTTGCCGTCCCAGGGCAGGGCGAGGGTCTCCGGCACCAGGCTGTGCGGCATGACACCGTGCGCGCGGAACGGCGCCAGCCATTCGGCGAGGCCGGCCAGCGACACCACGGCGACCGGGAAGCTGCCGTCGGCCTGGCGCTCGCCGAGGGCGAAGTGCAGGGTTTCGACATCCTCGGCGAACTGGTCTTCCAGCGCGTAGGGCGCGGCCTGCAGCACCTTGGCCGGCTGGCGCGCGGGCACCTTGACCTGGGTCAGCCGCACGTCGGCACCGGGCACGAATACGACCAGGCGGCGGCCGGCAGTGTGTTCGGCCAGCACGCGCGCCAGCGGCGCTTCGCGTACGACGATGCCGGCGGGGGCGCCGCCGGCGGGCTCGCCGACCACGGCATAGGGGATCGGCGCGTCGGATGCGGCTTCGCGCAGGCGGATGTACAGGGTTTCGCGCACAGGTGTTGTAGGAGCTTGTCCGGCAGCTTATCCGGGTGTTGGCGACGGTCAGTCGGAATTGGTGCTGTGGGCGAGCACGACGGGAGAGCCGGCGTCCGGCCGGTAAATCACACTGTACAACGCAAGCCGCCCGCTGCCAATGAAGATCTGCGCCTGCAACAGGAAGTAGTGCGTGCCGACGCCCAGCGCGCTGGCCGGCACCGTGGCCGGCAGGAAGGCGAACTCGCCGGTGCCATGCAGGGCCGCGACATCGGACACCGGGTTGGCCTTGCGCGCGGCGATGAATTTTTCCACCGCGTTGCGGTCGATCTGCGTGGCCAGCGACAGCAACACCGGCTCCGGCGCCGTGTTGACGTTGATCGGCGTGCCCACCGCCGGCAGCGCCGCCACGTAGGGCTGCAGCGCGGCGAACAGCTCCGGCGTCACGCCTCTGACCAGCAGCAGCTCGCTGGTGCTGCGCATCGGCTGGTTGGCGGCGCGATACGGCGGGTCCAGGCCCAGGTAGTCCTGGTCTTCGGCGCCGCCGGTGCCGGAGCGGTCGCTGTCGGCGTCGATCCAGTCGCGGATCGCGTACGACAGGCCGTGGTACTTGGAGCCGTCGAAGCCGGGCAGGTTGTCGAGCAGGCGCTCGAACTGCTGCATGTACATGGCCGCTCCGGTTGCGGCGGCGGTGTCGCCGCCGGGCTGGGTGGTGAGCGGCGCGGCCAGGTTGTTGAGATTGAAGCGCCCTTGCAGATCCTCGATGCGCCCGCGCACCGCGCCACCGTCGATCGGCAGGAAATCGACCGGCTGCGCCCAGGCGTCGCCGAGTCCGTCGGTGCGGCTCTGGTTGCCGGCGTTGCGTGCCAGGATGCCCTTGACCCAGGCCTCGATGCCTTCGGCGTACCACCACTGGGCTTCCGACTGGCCGAGGTTGACGCTGCGATGCACGGCGAAATTGGCGGCATCGACCATCGCCACCGCGGCGATGGTGGCCAGCATCACGACAAAGATCGCGGTGACCAGTGCGATGCCGCGCTGCCCGCTCATGGCACCGTCCGGGTACCGCCGGCATTGGCCTGGCCGCCGGCGGCTGCCGCCATGCTGGGCGCCAGCACGTAGCCCTCTGCACCCAGGCGGAACAGGAACCGCAGGGTTCCCCAGTCGCGCGTCTCCAGGGTGATTTCGACCGCCAGCGGCACCGGCAGGGCGGCGATCGCCGCGGCGGCGGAGCTCGCGCCGGCACCCGCCGCTGCGGCGGGGCCGGGCGCGGCCCAGTTGTCGTGCCATTGCAGGCTGCCGTCGAGGAACCGCCACTTCAGTTGATCGACGCCGCCGAGCAGGACCAGGTCGACCGGCTCGCTCTGCGGCGCGCGGTCCAGCACGCGCCAGCTGCGCCGCACCAGCCTGCGGTCGTCGGAACGACTGTCGTCGAGGAAGTAGCTGACCCGTTCCAGGGTGGCGCGCGGCAGCCCCACCGGGTTGGCCCAGCCGCCGCGGGTGAATTCGGCGCGGTGGTTGTAGTCGTCGAAGGTGAACGCGGCCTGCGGCGCGCCGTCGCTGTCGCGCACCGTGCGCGGGGCGGCGTTGAGGAAGTCGTCGCGCATGCGCTGGTAGGCTTTCTGGTAATCGGCGGTGCGCGCCAGCGTGGCTTCGATGCCGCGGCGCGCCTTGAGCACCGTGGTGAGCCCGCCGTACGCCATGGCCGCGAACACGGCGAACACGGCGATCACCACGATCAGCTCGAGCAGCGTGTAGCCGGCCGCCGGCCGCTGGCGGCGGCTCATTGGTTCTTGCGCCCGATGCTGGTCAGGAAGCTGCTCAGCTCGGCGTAGGTGCGGTGCGAGCGGTCGCCGGTCTTCTCCACGCGGATGTCGACGCGCCGCAGCTTCGGGTCCGGCGTCTCCAGCACCTGCACCCGCCAGGTCCACTGGATCGGCCCGAGGGTGACGTCGTCGTTGCTGCTGCCGATCGTCGGCAGCACCGGCTGCAGCTCGATCTCGGTCAGGCGGTTGTGCGCCACCCACAGGGCCATGGTCTTGTCGCGCAGGTCGCCGGCGCTGCCGGCATAGTTGCCCGCCGCCGAGATGATCGCCGCCATGGTCAGGGCCAGCACGAACACCGCCACCAGCACCTCCAGCAGCGTGAAACCGGCGCCCGCCCGGGCGCGCGGTGCAGCGGGGCGCGGCCTCATTGCGCGATCATGCGGCGCTCGCGCCCCAGGCGGCCGAGCGCGTCGGCCTCGATGTGGTAATAGATGCGGTAGCGCGGCGCCAGCACGTCGACCGCGAACGCGGTGGACTCGCCGCCCGGCAGCAGCAGCACCTGCGGCTTGATCTTGCGCTGCGCCTCCTCGTCGAGCCCGCCGGCGGATGCATCCTGGGCCGGCGGCACCATCCGCCCTTCGACCTGCAGGTCGGCGAAAAACGGATCGGCCATGCGCCGCGCGCGCAAGGTGCCGCTCTGTGCATAGTCGACCCAGTGGTTCTTGTCGTCGAGCACCAGGAACTGGTAGCCGCTCTGGGTGAAGCGGACGCCGATGACGATGCCCTTGAGCTGCGCGTCTTCCTGCGCCAGCCGCAGCAGCTGTTCCATGCGCATCGATTCGTTTTCCAGGCGGTCGTCGAGCGAGCGGTTGCCGATCGACAGGGTGACCAGGGTAGCCAGGATTCCGATAATGAATATGACAACCGCGACCTCGATCAGCGTGAAGCCGGAGCTGCGCTGCGGCCGACGGCGCATGGTCGTGGACGGCCGCATGCACGCCGCGCCGTCCGGGCCCCGCTGCGCAGGCGGCGCCGGGCTCAGTCGGACAGGTTCCAGTTGCCGATGTCGGCGGCCACGCCGTCGCCGCCCGGCTTGCCGTCGGCGCCGAGGCTGAACACGTCGATCTCGCCGTGCGCGCCCGGATTCAGGTACTGGTAAGGCGTGCCCCAGGGGTCCTTGGGCAGCTGCTGCAGGTAGCCGCCGGGCTTCCAGTTGCGCGCCGGCGGGTCGCCCTGCGGCGGCGCCACCAGCGCTTCCAGCCCCTGCTGGGTGCTCGGGTAGTTGTAGTTTTCCAACTTGTACATGTTCAGCGCCGCGACGATCGCGGCGACGTCCTGCTTGGCTTTGGCCACGCGCGCCTTGTCCGGCGCGTCCATGATCCTGGGTACGATGATCGCGGCGAGGATGCCGAGGATCACCACCACCACCATGACCTCGATCAGGGTAAAGCCCGCGTGCTGACGCCTGCGGAATCGCATCGTGGAATCGTTCATTGGCTGACCGTGGGAGCTGCGCATGCAGTGCTGAGCGGACGACATAAGTGGCAGGATGACGGCGGCGGCCGGCGGTGAAAAGCACGGCAGTGAAAAGCCCGGCTGTCCAAGGCCCGGCAAAGGCCCGTGAAAAGCCCGAGAAAAGCCCGGGAAAAGCGATAATGCGTTTATGATATCAGAGGGTGATCCGAGTTCCCCGCGCGTGTGGGGCGCGCCGGCGGCGCTGGCCGCGGCCAGCACGCTGCTGATGCTGGGCGGCGAGCGCTGGCAGCAGGCGCTGCGCTACGACCGCGCCGCCGTTGCCGCGGGGCAGTGGTGGCGGCTGCTGAGCGGCAACCTGGTGCACCTGTCCTGGTGGCATCTGCTTTTCAACGTGCTGAGCCTGGCCCTGCTGGTGCTGCTGTGCCCTGAGCGGCTGCCGGCGGCCGAGTGGCTGCGCCGCTTCACGGCGCTCGGCGCCGGCATGAGCCTGGGCCTGTTTTGGCTGTCGCCGGGGGTGCGGGATTACGTCGGCCTGTCGGGCCTGGTCTATGGGCTGTTCGCGCTCGGCTTCGGCCGCCAGGCGCTGCGCAGGGACGAGATCGGCATCGCCTGCCTGGTGTTCATCCTGGTGCGGATCGGCTGGGAGCTGTGGGTCGGGGCGTCGGCCTCGGAGGTGCGCCTGATCGGCGGCCAGGTGGTGCCGCAGTCGCACCTGTACGGTGTCGCCAGTGCGGCGCTTTATGCGCTGGGCGCCTGGGTGGCCGGCGCCTGGATGGAAAAGGGTTTCAAGTTCGGAGATCGGAGCCAATGAAATACGCCCTGTTGTTCCCGGGCCAGGGTTCGCAGGAAGTCGGCATGCTGGCCGACCTCGCCGCCACGGACCCGCGCATCGAAAGCACCTTCCGCGAAGCCTCAGGGGTGCTCGGCTGGGACCTCTGGAAGCTGGTGCGCGAAGGGCCCAAAGAATCTCTGGACCGCACCCAGCGCACGCAGCCGGCGCTGCTGGCGGCGGGCATCGCCGTGTGGCGCGCCTGGCGCGCGGCCGAACCGCCGATGCCGGCCGCCCTGGCCGGCCACAGCCTGGGCGAATACACCGCGCTGGTGGCCGCCGGCTCGATCGATTTCGGCACCGCGCTGAAGCTGGTGGAGCTGCGCGGCGAGCTGATGCAGGGCGCCGTGCCGGCCGGCGAAGGCGCCATGGCCGCGGTGCTCGGGCTGGACGACGAGGCGGTGGCCAAGGTGTGCGCGGCTTATCCCGGGCCCGGCGTGCTGGAGCCCGCCAACTTCAACTCCGCCGGGCAGGTGGTGGTGGCGGGCAGCCGCGCCGCCATCGACTGGCTGCAGTCCAAGGGCAAGGAGCTGGGCGTGCGCAAGGTGCAGCCGCTGGCGGTGTCGGTGCCTTCGCACTGCAGCCTGATGCGGCCGGCGGCGGAAAAACTGGCGCTGCGCCTGCAGGAAATCGAGATCCGGCCGCCGGTGCTGCCGGTGATGCACAACGTCGACGCGCGCCCGCGCACCGAGCCCGACGCCATCCGCCAGGCGCTGATCGGGCAGCTGCACAGCCCGGTGCGCTGGTCGCAGTGCGTGCAGGCGCTTGCGCAGGCGGGCGCTTCGGCGTATTTCGAGTGCGGGCCCGGCAAGGTGCTGACCGGCCTGAACAAGCGCATCCTCGACGGCGGCACTTTCGTTTCGCTGGGTTCCCCGGACGGCATGCGCGAGGCCCTGGCAGCTGCGGTGCGGCAGGAGCAGGCATGATGGACAACAGCCAGACGGCCGGGCGCCTGGGCGCCAATCCGGTGGCGCTGGTGACCGGCGCCAGCCGCGGCATCGGCAAGGCCATCGCCGCGCGGCTGGCGCGCGACGGCGCGCGCGTGATCGGCACCGCCACCACCGCGGACGGTGCGCGGGCCATAGGCGCGGAGCTGGAGGCGAGCGGCGGCGCCGGGCGCGTGCTCGACGTGCGCGACGCGGCGGCGGCCGAGGCCCTGGTCGCCGACATCGCCAAGAGCTTCGGGCCGGTGGCGATCCTGGTGAACAACGCCGGGGTGACGCGCGACACGCTGCTGCTGCGCATGAAGGACGAGGACTGGGCGCAGGTGCTGGATACCGACCTGAGCGCGGTGTTCCGGCTGTCGCGGGCGGTGCTGCCGGGCATGATGAAGGCGCGCTACGGCCGCATCGTCAGCATCGGCTCGGTGGTCGGCAGCATGGGCAATCCGGGGCAGGCCAACTACGCCGCGGCCAAGGCCGGGCTGGTCGGCTTTTCCAAGGCGATGGCGCGCGAGATCGGCTCGCGCAACATCACCGTCAACGTGGTGGCGCCCGGCTTCATCGAGACCGACATGACGCGCGACCTGAAGGAGGAGACGCGCGCCGCCATGGTGCAGCAAATGGCGATCAAGCGGCTCGGCGCGGCCGAGGATATCGCCGCCGCCGTGGCGTTCCTGGCCTCGCTCGAGGCGGGCTACATCACCGGCGAGACGCTGCACGTTAACGGCGGCATGTATATGATCTGACCTGGCATCTGATCCGGGATCTGATTTCGGTATACGATCCCGGCAGGACGCCGGCGCCAGGGACGCCGGCGGATTCGCTGGCGGCCCCCGCTGCGAATCTCTTACACTATGTCACGTTTTTTCCACCCCTTTACGAGGGAGCCCCATGAGCAGCTTGGAAGAGAAAGTCAAAAAGATTATTGCGGAGCAGCTGTCCGTGAGCGAAGACCAGATTACTCCGGAGGCCTCGTTCGTCGAGGACCTCGGCGCGGATTCGCTGGATACCGTGGAACTGGTGATGGCGCTGGAAGAGGAATTCGAGATCGACATCCCGGACGAGGAAGCCGAGAAGATCGTCACCTTCCAGGACGTCCTGAGCTACATCAAGTCCCACACCAACCAGGCGTCGTAACTCAGCGCCGACCCCGCCGCGGCGCCCCGCGCCCTTCGCATCCCGCCAAGCCTCATCGATTCAAAGCCATGACACGACGCCGAGTGGTCGTGACCGGCATGGGCATCGTTTCGCCCGTCGGTTCGGACCTTGTCACCGCCTGGTCGAGCCTGCTCGAGGGCAAAAGCGGGATCGGGCCGATCACGTCGTACGACGTGTCGGCCTATACCACGCGCTTCGCCGGCCTGGTGGCGGGCTTCAAGGCCGAGGACTGGATGGGGCCCAAGGAGGTCCGCAAGACCGACCGCTTCATCCACTACGGCGTCGGCGCCGCCAAGCAGGCGGTGGCCGATGCCGGGCTGGAGATCACCGACGCCAACCGCGACCGCATCGGCATCTGCGTCGGCTCCGGCATCGGTGGCATCGGCACGATCGAGGAGGAGGTGCGCCAGCTGCACAAAAGCGGGCCGCGGCGCGTGTCGCCGTTCTTCGTGCCGGCCAGCATCATCAACATGGTGTCGGGCTACATTTCGATCGACCTCAACATCACCGGGCCGAATTTTGCTGCGGTCAGCGCATGCACTTCGTCGGTCCACGCCATCGGCATCGGCCTGCGCATGATCCAGTGCGGCGACGCCGACGTCTTCGTCGTCGGCGGTGCCGAAGCGGGGTCGAGCCCGGCCGGCATGGCGGGTTTCTGCCAGGCGCGGGCGCTGTCCACCCGCAACGACGCGCCGCAGCAGGCCAGCCGGCCCTGGGATCGCGACCGCGACGGCTTCGTGCTGGGCGACGGTGCCGGCGTGATGGTGATCGAGGACTACGAATACGCGCGCGCGCGCGGCGCGCGCATCTACGCCGAACTGATCGGCCTGGGCATGTCGGGCGATGCCTATCACATCACCCTGCCGCCGCCGGACGGCAACGGCGCGCGGCGCAGCATGCAGAACGCGCTGAAGGACGCGGGCATCAACCCGCAGGATATCCAGTACATCAACGCCCACGGCACCTCGACGCCTGCCGGCGACCTGGCCGAGACCGTCGCCATCAAGGCGGCGTTCGGCGATCTCGCCCCGCGCATCCCGGTCAGTTCGACCAAGTCGATGACGGGCCACCTGCTGGGCGCGGCCGGCGGCATCGAAGCGATCTTCAGTGTGCTGGCGCTGCGCGACCAGGTCATCCCGCCGACCATCAACCTGGACAATCCCGGCGAAGGCTGCGACCTCGATTACGTGCCGCACACCGCGCGCCAGGCCAGGCTCGACACCGTGCTGTCCAACTCCTTCGGCTTCGGCGGCACCAACGGCTCGCTGATCTTCCGGCGCCTTTAGATTCCCCGGCGCGGCCGCGACCGCTGCAGCTTCGACGTTTCCGCCCGAACGATCGCGCCCGGCGGGGCGCCAGGAGCGCTGTCCGCGTGATCCGGCAATGCGGCGTAACCGAGTGGAGCGGGCACTGAATGTTGCACCGCACCGAACTCCCGGCCGGGCTGGCCGACGGCCTCGACCTGCTGACACTGCACCGCAATGCGCCAGGGCGCTACCCGTTTCTCCTGGAAAGCGTCGCCCCCCACCCGCAGGCCGGCCGCTACGACATCCTGTTCGGGTTTCCCGGTGCCGCCCTGGAACTGCCGGCGGTGGATCCCAGGCCCGAAGATTTCTTCGCTGTGCTGGATGCGCAGTTGCGCGCGGCGCGTTGCGCACCGGAGCCGGAACTGCCGTTCTGCGGCGGCTGGTTCCTGCTGCTGGGCTACGAGGCGGCGCGTGCCGTGGAACCGCGCCTGCGGCTGCCGGCGTCGCCGCACGCGCTGCCGGATGCCCTGGCGGTGCGTTGCACCGGGGCGCTGATCCGCGACCGCCTGCGCGGCTGCACCGAGCTGGTCAGCGAGGACGGCGAACCGGCCATCGCGCAGATGCTCGCCGATTGCCGCGCGGCGGCGCGGCAGGCGCCGCAGCGGTTGGAAAGCCCGGCGCCGGCGCGCATCGAGGAGGATGCGCCGCATCGCTTCCTGGAAGCGGCCGCGCGCATCTCCGAGTACCTGCGGGCAGGCGATGTCTTCCAGGTCAACCTGTCGCGCGCCTGGCAGGCGCAGCTGCACGCGCCGGCCGATCCGGCGCACCTGTACGCCAGTCTCCGGCAGGCCAACCCCGCACCGTTCGCCGGCCTGGCGGTGTGGCGCGGCGGCGCCGTGCTCAGTTCCTCGCCCGAGCGGCTGGCCAGCGTGGACGGCGACCGCGTGCAGACACGGCCGATCGCCGGCACCCACCCACGCCTGGCCGACGCCGAGGCGGACGCCGGCCAGGCCGGGCGCATGCTTGGCAGCCTGAAGGAGCGTGCCGAGCACCTGATGCTGATCGACCTGGAGCGCAACGACCTCGGCCGCATCTGCATTCCCGGCAGCGTGCGGGTCGACGAGCTGATGGTGACCGAACGCTACGCCCACGTGCACCATATCGTCTCCAACGTCGGCGGCCGGCTGCGGCCCGGCGCGACCGCGGTGGACGTGCTGCGGGCGGTGTTTCCGGGCGGCACCATCACCGGCTGCCCGAAGGTGCGGGCAATGGAGATCATCGCCGAGCTTGAGGGCGTGGGCCGCGGCCCGTACACCGGCGCCATGGGTTATGTTTCGCGCTGCGGCCGCATGGACACCAACATCCTCATCCGCAGCCTGGTCTGCGAAGGGCGCAGGGTCAGCCTGCGAGCCGGTGCCGGCATCGTGGCCGATTCCAGGCCCGAGGCGGAGCTGGCGGAAACGCGCGCCAAGGCCAGGGGCATGCTCCTGGCGTTGGGGGCGGCATGACCGCGGCCTGGTTCAACGGCGCTCCGGCGAGTGCCGTCGATGCCTTTGGCCGCGGCCTGCATTACGGCGACGGCGTCTTCAGAACTTTGATGAAATATGATGGCGAAATAATTGATATTGAAGAACATATCAAAAAAATTCGTGCCGACGCGGCGGGCCTGGGCATCAATCCGCCGGAAGCCGCCGTGCTCCGCGCCGATGCAGGCGCCGCCGGCGCCGCCGCGGAGCGTTGCGTGCTGAAGATCCTGCTGCTGCGGGCGGGCGGCGGGCGCGGCTACCGGCCGGCCGGGCACGATGCCGACCGGCTGGTGTTGCGCTATCCGGCGCCCGTCTATGCCGCGGCGGCCTGGGAACAGGGCGTCGCGGCGTTCCGCTGTGCGCTGAAGCTGGCGGCGCAGCCGGCGCTGGCCGGCATCAAGCACCTCAACCGCCTGGAGCAGGTGCTGGCCAGCCGCGACTGGCCGGACGGCATGGACGAGGGCCTGCTCGGCGACGGCGACGGCGCGCCGGTGTGCGGCACCCGCAGCAACCTGTTCTGGGTGCGGCGGGGCCGGCTGCACACGCCGGCCCTGGACCGCTGCGGCGTGGCCGGCGTGATGCGCGACCGGGTGCTGGCGCTGGCGGCACGACTGGGCATCCAGGTGCAGGTGGCGCAGCGGCCTTGGCAGCACCTGCTGGAGGCGGACGAGGCGTTCGTCACCAACAGCCTGATCGGCACCTGGCCGCTGCGTTCGCTGGATGGACACCGCTGGCCGGCGCCGGGCCCGCTCACCGCCAGCCTGGCCGCCGCCTTGCGGCATCCGCGGCTGATCTGACATGGCCGCCAAGCCCCCCAAAGCGCCGCGCCGGCGGCGCGCCGGATGGCTCGCCGCCGGTGCGGCGCTGACGCTGGCCGCGGCGGCGGCGGACGCCTGGATGCAACTGCACGCCCCGTTGCGCCTGCAGCAGCCGGCCACGGTGGAGCTGGCGCTGGGCCAGCGCCTCGGCAGCCTGCTGGGACAGATGGAACGGCGCGGCCTGTTCGACAATCCGCGACAGCGCCTCTACCTGGTGGCCTACGCGCGCCTGCGCAATGCCAGCCCTTCGCTCAAGGCCGGCGAATACGAGGTGCCGGCCGGCACCACGCCGCTGGGCCTGCTGCGCCTGCTGGCCTCCGGCAAGGTGATCCTGCACGAGCTCACCCTGGTGGAGGGCTGGCGCTTCGCGCAGGCCTGGCGGCTGATCCAGGCCGAGCCCAACCTTTCCCACACCCTGTCCGGCGCCGATACCGCCGCGGTCATGCGCGCGCTGGATCTGGCCGGCGAGGTGCCGGAAGGCCGGCTGTTTCCCGACACCTACCGGTTTCCCAAGGGCACCACCGACGCCGCGTTCCTGCGGCGCGCGGCGCAGGCGATGGATCGCCTGCTGGCCGCCGAATGGGCCGCGCGCGCGCCGGGGCTGCCGTACAGCGCGCCCGCCGAAGCCCTGGTCATGGCCTCGTTGGTGGAAAAGGAAACCGCGCAGCCCGCGGAGCGGGCGCAGATCGCCGGCGTGTTCGTGCGCCGGCTGCGGCTGGGCATGCGGCTGCAGACCGACCCCTCGGTGATTTACGGCCTGGGCGAGGCCTACGACGGCAATCTGCGCAGCCAGGACCTGGCCACCGATACGCCGTACAACAGCTACACCCGCGGCGGGCTGCCGCCGACGCCGATCTGCCTGCCGGGGCGCGAATCGCTGCATGCCGCCCTGCACCCGGACGATTCCGACAGCCTGTACTTCGTCTCCCGGGGCGATGGCACCCACCAGTTCTCCGCCACGCTGGACCAGCATAATGCGGCGGTGGAACGCTACCAGATCAAGCCGCACCTTCGGCCGTGAGCGTGCAGCCGGCAGCGGCGCGCGGCCGCCTGATCGTGCTCGAAGGCGGCGAGGGCGCCGGCAAGACCACCCATGCACGATTCGTCGAGGAATGGCTGCAGGCGCGCGGGCGGCCGGTGGTGCGCACCCGCGAGCCGGGCGGTTCGCCGCTGGCCGAGGCGATCCGCGAAGTGATCCTGCGCCAGTGGGACGAAGGCATGGACGCGGGCACCGAGGCGCTGTTGATGTTCGCCGCCCGCGCGGCGCACCTGCGGGCGCTGCTGCGCCCGGCGCTGGAGCAGGGCAGCGACGTGGTCTGCGACCGTTTCGTCGACGCCAGCTATGCCTACCAGGGTGCCGGCCGCGGCCTGGGCGAAGAGCGGATTGCGGCGCTCGAGCGGTTCACCCTGCAAGGCCTGCGCGCCGACCTGGTGCTGGTGCTGGACCTCGATCCGGCGCTGGGGCTGGCCAGGGCCAAGCGCCGCGGCACCGAAAACCGCTTCGAGAGCGAGACCCTGGAATTCATGGCGCGGGTGCGCGCGGCCTACCTGGCCCGCGCCCGCGCCGAGCCGGCGCGCTACGCCGTGATCGACGCCGGCCAGCCGGTCGAGCAGGTGCGGCAGGCGTTGCGGCAGGCACTGGAGGCGCATCTGTGAGCGCAGCGGCCGGCGCCGCCGCGGCGGGCATCGAGGCCATCGAGCCGCTGCGCCTGCTGCCCTGGCAGCGGGTGACCTGGCAGCGCGTTTCGGAGATCGCCGCGCGCGACCGCCTGGCCCATGCCCTGCTGATCTGCGGACCGCGCGGCAGCGGCAAGCAGCAGTTCGCGCGGGTGCTGGCGGCGGCGCTGTTCTGCCGCGCGCGCGATGCGGCCGGCCTGCCGTGCGGACAATGCGGCGACTGCCGCCAGGTGGCTTCCGGCTCCCACCCGGGCTACATGGCGGTGAGCCCGGAGGAAGGCAAGCGCGACATCGCGGTGGAGGCGGTGCGCGGCCTGTGCGAGCGGCTGTCGATGACCAGCCACGACGGCCGCGCCAAGGTGGCGGTGATCGATCCGGCCGACGACCTCAACCTGAACGGCGTCAACGCCCTGCTCAAGACCGTCGAGGAACCGCCGCCCGGCAGCCATGTGCTGCTGATCTCGGAACGGCCGATGGCCTTGCGGGCGACCTTGCGCAGCCGCTGCCAGCTGCTGCGCCTGCCGCTGCCGCCGCGGGCCGAAGCGCTCGGCTGGCTGGCACAGGCGGCGGGGCCCGGAGTTGCGCAAACCAAGCTCGACGCGGCGCTGGACAGCGCCAATGGCGCGCCGCTGCAGGCCCTGCAGTTGCTGCGCGACGGCGGCGTCGAGCTGCAGCAGGGCTGGCGCGTCCTGCTGGACGGGCTGGGCGCCGGCGGCGACCCGGTGGGTGCCGCGGCGGCGATCGGCGAGGACCAGGCGGGGCCGTTCCTGCGCTGGCTGTTCGTGTACGTGCTGCAGCTGTTGCGCAACCCCGGCCGGGCCGCCGTGCCGCACCACGAGCTGGGCCGCTTCGCCGACGAGTTGGTGGAAAACCTGCGCCGCCTGGAGATCAACGCCAAGCCGCAGCTGGTGCTCGAAGCCTTGCTGATCCGCTGGCGCCTGCTTGCGCAGCGTGCGCATTCTTAGCACAATAATCAGTCCGGCCCTACCGCCGGGTGTCAGCGGATGCGAGGGGCGAGCACAGCATGAGCGCAATGATCCGGCCGGGCGGCGGCGCCCCGAGCATGCTGACGCTCAACATCAAGGACAAGAGCGCCCTCTACATCTCGTACATGCCGTTCATCAAGAACGGCGGCCTGTTCATCCCCACCAACAAGCAGTACAAGCTGGGCGACGAAGTATTCATCCTGCTCACCCTGATGGAAGGCGCCGAGCGCCTGCCGGTGGCCGGCAAGGTGGTGTGGCTGACGCCGCGCGCCGCCCAGGGCAAGCGCCAGCAGGGCATCGGCGTGCAGTTCAGCTCGCAGGATGCGGGCGAAACGCAGAAGAAGATCGAGGCTTTCCTGGCCGGCTCGCCGGCCGACCGGCCGACTCACACGATGTGAGTTGAAGCCGGGAATCGGCAGACGGGATTCGGGAGTCGTAAAGTCCGGGATTCGCTTGCATCAGCCTGCGATGCGCTGTTGTTGTTGACGATTCCCGATTCCCGATTCCCGTCTCCCGCGCATCAAGCCGTCTTCGCCGGCTCGCCGCGGTCCAGCGTATAGGCGTCGAAGCCCTTCTCGCCGAGCAGGAACACCGCCACCGAGCTGCGCCGGCCGGTGTCGCAGACGGCGATGTACACCTTCTTGGGATCGAGCTGCGACATCTTCATGCGCAGCATGTAGAGCGGGATGTTGATGCTGCCGGGCGCGTGCGAGCGCTGGTATTCGCTGGGCAGTCGCACGTCGAGCCACTGCGCCTGGCCGGCCGCAACCAGCTTGCGGGCCTGCGCAAACGGCAGCTTGCGTTCCAGCGGGTCGGTCAGCAGGCTGCGGAAGTCTTCCTTGGACAGCCGCATGAGGCGGCCGCGGGTGGCCATGGTGACGGTGGCGTTGCGTTCGCAGTCGGCGATCAGCGCCTCTTCGCCGAAGCAGGATCCGGCGTCCAGCTCGGCCAGCCGCACCGGCTTCTGGTTGGGCGTCTCGCGGGTGACCATGCAGCGGCCTTCCATGATCACGTAGAAGTAGTCGCCCGGGTCGCCCTGCCGGATGACCACCTGGCCCGGGCTCACCTGCTGCTCCTGCATGCGCATGAACATGGCCTGCAGGTTGGAGGGCGGCACCGACTGGAACACGCGCATCTGCAGCAGCTTGGTCATCCAGTCGCTTTCGTCGGCCGGCGCCTCGCTGTTCAGCTCGGCCACCTCGAAACGGCCCGACTGGTCCCAGGTCAGCATGACGTCGAGCAGGCCGGCGTCCACCGCCAGGAAGCGCGTGGGCTTCAGGCAGCGCGCCGACACCTTGCGCGGCGAGGTGTGCGCGATGCGGTGAAACGAGGCCGGCTCGCCGGCACGCAACACCGAAAGCGGATTGCCCTCGGCATCCTCCAGCTGGACCTCGCCTTCGACCAGGAACAGGGCTTCGGTGGCTTCGTCGCCGGCGCGGAACAGGAACTCGCCGGGCGCCGCCTGGGCCAGGGTGGACTTGCGGGCGAGATTCTGCTGACTCTCGGTCCGCAGGGCGTTGAGCGGAATGTAGTTGACGAAAAGTGCGGAATCCACCGCAGCGTCCATAAGACTTCCCCGGCGTTGGCACTGTGCAACAAGAAATTTGCGCACCATATCATGAGCCGCCGCAGCGTCGCGTCATTTGGCGCAGCCGCGCTGTGCTGCAACGCACACCGCGCAGCCGAAACAATCGTAAACTAGCTGCATCGTGCGGCCCCGGTGGCCGCAACCAAGGACCGCAAGGGGTCTCGCGGCCCGATCAGGACGCCCCAGCCGGGCACGGGAGCAGGTGTGACGCAAATGCCGCCTCGCGGCATCGAAGGTTTCAAGCGGGGCGACCCCGAGGAGCTGCGCCCGCCGCGCGTCGGCGGAACTCCAGGCAACGCGCCGGCGCCCGGCAACGGGCCGTCCAGGAGCGGCGCGCGCCGCACCGGCCTGGCGCGCTTGCTGGCGTGGCCGCTGTACGGGCTCTACGAGCGTTACCTGCTCAGGCAGGTGCGGCGCGGGCCGGTGCCCCGCCATGTCGGGCTGATCCTCGACGGCAACCGCCGCTTCGGCCGGGCGCAGGGCTTCATGCACACGCGCGACGCCTACAGCGTCGGTGCGGACAAGCTGGACGAGCTGCTGGACTGGTGCGTCGAGCTGGGCATCCCGGCCATCACCCTGTGGGTGTTCTCCACCGACAATTTTTCCCGCCCCAGCGAGGAGCTCACCGGCCTGATGGCGGTGACCGAGGCCAAGCTGCAGGCCCTGGCCCGCGACCCGCGCATCCACAGCCGGCGCATCCGCGTCTGTGCCGTGGGCCGCCTGGACCTGCTGCCCGAAAGCACCGTCGCCGCGGTGCGTGCCGCCGAGGCGGCGACGCAGGACTACGGCGACGTGCGGCTGACCCTGGCCGCCGCCTACGGCGGCCGCGAGGAAATCACCGATGCGGTGCAGGCGCTGCTGCGCGGCGAGCTTGCCGCAGGCAACACGCTGCAGCAGGCAATCGAGGCGGTCACCCCCGAGCGCATCGGCCGCTACCTGTATGCGCCGGACCTGCCGGAGCCCGACCTGATCATCCGCACCAGCGGCGAAGTGCGCCTGTCCGGCTTCATGCTCTGGCAGAGCGTCTACAGCGAGTTCTACTTCACCGACATCTTCTGGCCGGCGTTCCGGCGCATCGACTTCCTGCGCGCGGTGCGCTCGTTCCAGCAGCGCAACCGGCGGTTTGGCAGCTGAAGGCCGGGAAACGGCAGGCGGGAATCGGGAATCGGGAATCGCAAAAAAAGCCGGCCCTGCCGGGCGATTGCTGTCGACTGAATTTTCCGCGTTCGTTTCGGGCGCACGGCGGAATTCAGGCGCGATTGGCGATTCACGACTCACCATTCCCTATTCCCGTCCTGATCAGGTAACCTCGCGCCACCTGCGCGCCCCACCGATCTGCATGCAAAGAATCCTGTTTGCCGCGAGCGAAGCCCTCCCGCTGGTCAAGACCGGCGGCCTGGCCGACGTCGCCGCCGCCCTGCCGGAGGCGCTGCAGCAGTCGGGTGCCGATGTGCGCGTGCTGCTGCCGGGCTATCGCAGTGCGCTGGAGGCGGCGGGCGGCGCCGCCGAGATCGGCCGCCTGACCGCGGGCGGACGGCATTTCCGCATCCTCGAGTATCGCGGCGGCGGCGCGCCGGTGTGGCTGGCCGACTGCCCGGAGCTGTTCGACCGCCCGGGCAACCCTTACCACGACGCCGAGTTCCGCTCCTGGCCCGACAACGCGCTGCGCTTCGGCACGTTCTGCCAGGTGGCGGCGCGGCTGGCGCTGGGCGAGCTCGGCGGCTGGCGCGCGGACATCGTGCACGCCAACGACTGGCAGACCGGGCTGATCCCGGCCTGGCTGGCGGTTGCGCCAGCGCGGCCGCGCACGGTCTACACGGTGCACAACCTGGCCTACCAGGGCGTGTTCGAGCGCGACCAGTTCGACCTGCTCGGCCTGCCCGCGTGGCAGTGGTCGATGGAGGGCGTGGAATTCCACGGCCGCCTGTCGTTCA
>JADHNH010000080.1 GCA_016779605.1 Nevskia sp.
CGGCCGGACTGCAGCGCCAGCCGCAGCGGACCGGACGGGCCGAGCAGGTGCTCCTGGCCGACCACCTCGTCGATCGAGCGCGGCCGCATGCGCTCGGCCAGGGGGGCGACGGATTCGCTCATGGCACGAGAGGCGGGAGGCGGGAGGCGGGAGGCGTCAAAAGCCCTTTAAGCTGGCGCAACAGCACCCGCGGCGCAGAGTCTTTCACGGCCGTCACTTCACGGAAGCGGAGTACATCCATGCGGCTCCGATTTTGCCTTTACGCCTCTCGCCTCTCCCCTCTCGCCTCCCGAACTCACTCCGCGCTCTTGGTCACGATACCGCCATCGTTGACGATCTCGGCGCCCTGCGGCGGCGCGAAGCGGAACTGCGCCGGGTCGATGCGGGTGTTGGTGGAAACCTCGGTGAACGTCACCTCGGAGCGCCCGCCGATCTGGTCGGAAAAACGCATCTGCAGCGGCGCGCCGTGGGCATCCAGTGCCAGCTCGATCGACTTGAAGTCGCTGTCCTTGCTCTTGGGCAGCAGGGTCACGGTGTGCTCGCCGCCCTGGCTGCCGCCGTCCTTGACGTTGAACGCGGTGGTGAAGACGCCTTTCTGCGACAGCAGCTCGGCCGGGGTGCCGGCGAGCGCCTGGCGGGCGTCGCGCACCGTCACCTGGTTCAGGTCCGGATCGTAGGTCCACAGCTTGCTGCCGTCGCACACGGTGAACTGTTCATAGGGCTTCTCGTAGGCCCAGCGGAACTTGCCCGTGTCGGCGCCGGCCGCGCCCGGGCGCGCCAGCCAGAAGTGCCCGCTGCTGCGGCCGGTCACCTTGCCGTGCTCGTCGGTCTGCACCTGCTCGAAGTGCGCCTGGAAGCTCTGCACGCCGTCGGCAAAACGCTTGAGCGCGTCCTGCGCCGATTCGGCGTGCGCCTGTGCCGCCAGCAGCAGGCCGGCGGCGCAGGCCATTCGGCGGAACAGCTTGGACGGCAGGCTCGTGGTCATGGAATGGCGGGTATCGGGAGAGGCGCCTCGCGCGGGCGCTCAGCCGGATAGTGTACTGCGGCGCCGGAACGGCAGCTGAATGGGCAGGCTAAGCCGAGCGCCGGCGCGGCGGACGCTTCGGCGGCGGCCCGGCAGGCGCCGGCGGCTGCGCCTTTGCGCCAACCGGCGGCTGGAACAGGCCCCTGGGCATGGCCGGCCCGTGCAGCACGGCGAGGATCACCACGCGTTCGGCTTCCACCAGGTAGCACACGCGGTAGTTGTAGACGAAGCGTTCGCGGATGTCGTCGCGGCCGAACTCCGCCACCACGCGCCCGCCCTCCGGCCGCTCGGCGATGGATTCCGCCGCCGAAGCCACGTTCAGCACAAAGCTTTCCGCCCGGCTGGGCTGGTCGCCCGCCACGCTGGCGGCAATGGCGTCGATGTCCTCGACCGCGGCCGGCGACCAGTCTAGTCCGTGAGCCATTTGTCCAGCCGTTTCATCGCCGCGTCGTCGGATATCGCCCCTTCGCGGCGGACCCGCTCGAGCGAGCGCGTGATCCGCTCCATGACGTCGATGTGGTAACGGATGTCCTCCAGGGTGCTGTTCTCCGGGATCGCCGCCAGCATCGCCGCCACTTCTGCTTTCGCCGTGCTCATGCGGGGGAACTCCGGGGCGCGCCATGGCGTGCGCGTGCGCCCTGGTCGGCGGTCCATCGTAGCAAATTCGGCGCCGGCCGCGCGGCACGCGGCTATTCGCGGCCGCCCGGCGCCAGGATCTCGCGGTTGCCGCCCGGCCCGCTGGGGCCGACGATGCCGGCCGCCTCCATCTGCTCGACCATGCGCGCGGCGCGGTTGTAGCCGATCGACAGGCGCCGCTGCACCCAGGACACGCTGGCCTTGCGCGTCTCCAGCACCACCGCCACCGCCTGGTCGTAGAGCGGATCGCGCTCGGCGTCGTCGGCACCGCCGCCGCCGGCATCGCGCGCATCCGGCTCGCCGGCGAGGATTTCCTCGACGTAGTTGGGCGCACCGACCTGCTTCAGGTACGCCACCACCTTGTGCACTTCGTGGTCGTCGACGAAGGCGCCGTGCAGGCGCTGCATGCGCGAGGCGCCGATCGGCCGGTACAGCATGTCGCCGTAGCCGAGCAGGGTCTCCGCGCCCATTTCGTCGAGAATAGTGCGCGAGTCGATGCGCGAGGCCACCTGGAAGGCGATGCGCGAGGGGATGTTGGCCTTGATCAGGCCGGTGATGACGTCCACGCTAGGCCTTTGCGTGGCGACGATCAGGTGGATGCCGGCCGCGCGCGCCTTCTGCGCCAGCCGCGCGATCAGCTCCTCCACCTTCTTGCCGACCACCATCATCATGTCGGCCAGCTCGTCGATGATGACGACGATGTGCGGCAGCGCCTCGAGCACCGCCGGCTCCGCAGGGTTGTCGGCGAACAGGTCGGGCTCGGCCGCCAGCGGATCGCGGATCGGCTCGCCGTCGCGGGCGGCCTCCTCGAGCTTGCGGTTCATGCCGGCAAGGTTGCGCACCCCCAGCGCCGACATCAGCCGGTAGCGCCGCTCCATTTCCGCCACGCACCAGCGCAGCGCGTTGGCGGCGTCCTTCATGTCGGTGACCACCGGCGTGAGCAGGTGCGGGATGCCTTCGTAGACCGACAGCTCCAGCATCTTCGGGTCGATCAGGATGAAGCGCATCTGCTCGGCCGGCGCCTTGTAGAGCATCGACAGGATCATGGCGTTGATCGCCACCGACTTGCCCGAGCCGGTGGTGCCGGCCACCAGCAGGTGCGGCATGCGCGCCAGGTCCGCCGCCACCGGGTTGCCGGCGATGTCCTTGCCCATGCCCATCGACAGCGGCGAGGACGAGTTCTGGTAGGCGGGCGATTCCAGCACCTCGCGCAGCACCACCATTTCGCGCTTCTGGTTGGGGATTTCCAGGCCGATGACGCTCTTGCCCTCGATCACCTCCACCACGCGGACGCTCGACACCGACAGCGCGCGCGCCAGGTCCTTGGCCAGGTTGGTCACCTGCACGCCCTTGACGCCCGGCGCCGGCTGCAGCTCGAAGCGGGTGATCACCGGGCCAGGCATGGCGTCCACCACCTGCGCCTTCACGCCGAAGTCGGCCAGGTGGCGCTCGAGGTCGCGCGATAGCCGCTCGATCTCCTCGGGCGTATAGCGCTTGCCGCTGGCGCGCGGCGCATCCAGCAGCGCCAGCGGCGGCAGCGGGTCGCCGGTGTACGCCGGCACGTCGGCGGTGCGGGCCTGCCGGCGCGTCTTTTCCGGCCGCGGCGGCGCCACCGACGCGACCGCCGCAGGCTCCGCCACCGGCTCTTCCGGCGCCGCCTTGGCCGCGGCCACCACCGGCGGCAGCGCGCCCGGCTCCAGGGCGCGCCGGGCCGGCGGCTCCACGGCCGGTTCGGCGACGGCGGGTACCGGTACCGGAATCTCGGCCTGCGGCCCCGCCTGCAGCTCGGCCAGAGGCGGCTCCGGGCGGGCCGGCGGCACCTCCGGCAGGCCGGAAGCGGCCGCCTCGGCCGCGCCGGCGCCCGGAACCATCGGCATTGCCTGGCCCCCGCCGCCGAAATCCAGCTCAGACGCCGCCGCCGGAACCGCGTCCAGCACCGGGGCGCGCCGGCGGCGCCGTGCGTCGGCTCCTTCGGATACGGGGGCGGGTACGGGGTCCAATGCGGGGGCCGGCTGGTCCGCGGTGCCCGGCTCCGGCGGGTGGCGCCGCAGGCCCTGCGCCAGCCGCATCACCCGGCCGCCCAGGCGGTCCAGCACTTCCAGCCAGGAAAAGATCAGCGCCACCGGCAAGGCCACCGCCGTCAGCGTCAACAGCAGCAAGGTGGTGCCGACCGGGTTGAGCAGGGTGGTCAGGCCGCCGCCGAGCAGGCTGCCAGCGATGCCGCCGCTGCCCTGCGGCACCCAGCGGGTTACGCTTCCCAGGTAGAGCTCGGACAAGGCGGTCAGGCACAGCAGGGCCACCGCCCAGGCCACCGCCCGCACCCAGGCCGGCACCTGCGAAGGGCCGTCGTGGCCGCGGAACAGGCGCAGACCGATCCACAACACCGACCAGGGCAGCAGGAAGGCGACATAGCCGAAGAAGCTGAGCAGGCCGTTGGCCAGCCAGGCGCCGGCGCTGCCGCCGAGGTTGCGCACCGCGCCGCCGCTGCCGGAGGACGACCAGCCGGGGTCGTCCGGGTGGAAGCTGACCAGCGCCACCAGCAGGAACAGCGCCGCGCCGGTGCACGCCAGCAGCGCCGCTTCGCGCGGCAGCCGTTCGATCCAGCCCGACTCGGGAGCGGGCCCCTGGGCGGTGCGGCCGCGGGAACTCAAGGGTTGCGCGGCTTGCTTTTTGCGTGAGAACACTCGGGAACTATCTTCCGTGCGCACGCCAGAGTATAGCAGTGCCATCCCCCGCCCCGGACCGCGGAACGCCGCGGCCGGACCTTGAAATTCCTGTGAAAACCTTCATCGTAGGAACATGTCCAATACAGTGAGCTTTGCCAAGCCCCCCGGAGCGGATATGAGTACGGAAATCCGTCACTTCGTCCTGACCCAGAGCGGCGAAATTCGCGAATTTTCCTCCGAGGAGGCCGCCCTGATCGCCGCCGGCGCCAACCGGCTGCCCGAGTTCGCCGAGCGCCGCATGCGCTACCTGCAGGTTTCCTGGGACGCCGAATCAGGTGCGGAATTGCGCATCCAGACCGCCGGCGCCGCCATCAAGTTCGATTCCGACGGGCGCCTGACCGAAGCCGCGCCCCCGGGCGACGAGGAGAAGATCTCCCGCTTCGAGCACGACACCTGCGTGCAGTGGGCCTTGCGCAACATGGCGGTGGCGCCGCTGACGTTCCACTGAAGCCCGCCTAAGTCCACCGGGGTGGCCCTGCGCGTCCGCCATGTCGATGGCATGTCGGCCGTGCCGGCGGCGGCCTGGGACCGCTGCTTCCCGGCGCACTACCCGTTCACCCAACATCGCTTCCTGGCGGCCCTGGAAGCGCATGGCTGCGCCGTGCCGGAAACCGGCTGGACGCCGTGCCATGCGCTGGTCGAGGACGACGCCGGCGAGCTCCTGGGAGCGGCGCCGCTGTACCTGAAGACGCACTCCTACGGCGAGTTCGTCTTTGACTTCTCCTGGGCGCAGGCCAGCCAGCGGCTGGGCCGGCGCTACTACCCAAAGCTGGTCAGCGCCATACCGTTCAGCCCGGTTACCGGGCCGCGCCTGGGAGCGTCCGACCCGGCCGTGAGGGCGGTACTGGCGCAAGCCGGCCCCGCCGTCGCGGCCGCCAGCCGGCTGTCGTCGTTCCACGCCCTGTTCCTGGAACCGGCCGACTGCGCGCTGCTGCTTGACGCCGGCTGCGTGGAGCGCAACGACATCCAGTTCCACTGGAGCAATCCCGGCTATGCCGATTTCGCCGATTTCGTCGCGCAGCTGTCGTCGGCCAAGCGCAAGAAGCTGCTGCGAGAGCGCCGCCGCGTCGCCGAAGCCGGCCTGCGCTTCGAGGTGCGCGCCGGCGGCGAGCTGGACGAGGCGCAATGGGCGCAGGTCTATGCGCTGTACTGCAATACCTACGAGGAACGAGGCCAGCCTCCTTACCTGAGCATGGAATTTTTCCTCGACTACGGGCAAGCTGCGGATTCGCCCTTGAGACTGGTCTTGGCTTACGAGGAGCGGCACCTGGTGGCAGTGGCGATCACATTGCTCGGCGGCGACACCCTGTACGGGCGGCACTGGGGTGCGGCCGCGCGCTACCACAGCCTGCATTTCGAAACCTGCTACTACCAGGGCATCGAATACTGCATCCGCCAGGGCCTGCGGCGCTTCGACGCCGGCGCCCAGGGCGAACACAAGCTGTCGCGCGGCTTCGTGCCGGTGACGACGCGCTCGGCGCACTGGCTGGCCGACCCCGAGCTGCGCAGCGCGGTGGTGCACGCACTGGCACGCGAACGCCGCTACGTCGGCGAGCGCGGGCAGGAGCTGGACGGGCACAGCCCGTTCCGGCTGGAGGACCCCGCGGGCGAACCCGGGGTGCCGGACGATGGATAACCCGGTACGCCTGCTGTGGCTGGATCCGCGCGATCCGGAGCAGCCCTTTCCGCCGCCGCAGCGCGCCATGCGCGAGCCCAACGGGCTGCTGGCGATCGGCGGCGACCTGTCGCTGCCGCGCATGATCCGCGCGTACTCGGCGGGCATCTTCCCCTGGTACAACCCCAACGAGCCGATCCTGTGGTGGTGCCCCGATCCGCGCGCCGTGCTGGACCCGGCGGCGTTCCACGTCTCGCGCTCGCTTGGCAAGCGGCTCAAAAAGGGCGACCACGCGGTGACCCTGGACGGCGCCTTCGAAGCGGTGCTGGACGCCTGCGCCGGCCCGCGCCGCGGCGGCCACGGCACCTGGCTGGGCGCGGACATGAAGCGCGCCTACCTGGAGCTTAACCGCCGCGGCTTCGCCCACTCGGTGGAGGTCTGGAGCGATGGCGCCCTGGTCGGCGGGCTTTACGGCGTGGCGCTGGGCCATGCGTTCTTCGGCGAGTCGATGTTCAGCGTGGTCGCCGACGCCTCCAAGATCGCGCTGCACCACCTGTGCCGCCAGCTCTGCGCCTGGGGCTTCGAGCTGGTGGACTGCCAGGTGGCGTCGCCGCACCTGAAGACGCTGGGCGCGGTGGAGATCCCGCGCGAGCGCTTCCTGGCGCGGCTGCGGCATGCCATGCTGCACACGGGCCGCATCGGCCCGTGGAGATTCGATATCGAAGTGCCGGATCAGCGGAAGCACCGTCCGCCGCTGCTGCGCTGGCCCTACGTCGAGGATGCGCCATGAAGCTGCAAAGCCTGCGCCTGCTGCTGGGCAGCTCGCACCCTTGCGGCTACCTGCCGGCGCGCAGCGCGCGCAGCGCCTTCGTCGACCCCGCCTTCCGGATGGATTCGGCGTTCTACGGCGCGCTGCTGGACCAGGGCTTCCGCCGCAGCGGCAACTACGCCTACCGGCCGATGTGCCAGCTGTGCCAAGCCTGCCGCTCGGTGCGCATCGTCGCCGCCTCGTTCACGCCGAGCCGCTCGCAGCGGCGCTGCCTGCGCGACAACGCCGACGTGCGCCTGCTGGTGCGCCACGACCCGGGCGCCGATCACTTCGCCCTGTACCGCCGCTACCTGGAAGCACGCCACCCGGGCGGCGGCATGGACCCGGAGGACTCAGAAGCGTTCCACGAGTTCCTCGGCTGCAACTGGGGCCGCACCGAGTTCTGGGAATTCCGCGCCGGCGACCGCCTGCTGGCCGTGTCGGTGGTGGACCGCGTGCCGCGCGGCTTCTCCGCGGTGTATTCGTTCTTCGCGCCGGACGAGCCGGCGCGCGGCCTGGGCACCTTCGCCATCCTGCAGCAGGTGCAGCGGGCGCGGCAGATGGGCCTGCCCTACGTCTACCTCGGCTACTGGGTGGCCGAAAGCGCCAAGATGAACTACAAGCGCAACTTCCGGCCGATGGAAGTGCTCACTCCGGGCGGCTGGGCGCCGCTGGAGCGGTTTGCCGATGGCGGAGGCTTCGCGGATAATGCCGCCTCCGTGACAACCGCAGGGCATGCGCCCTGAACCATGCCCAAAGAAGATCACATCGAAATGCCAGGCGTCGTGGTGGAAACCCTCCCCAATACGACCTTCCGCGTAAAGCTCGAAAACGGCCACGTCGTCACCGCCCACATCTCCGGCCGCATGCGCAAGAACTACATCCGCATCCTCACCGGCGATAAGGTGACCGTACAGCTCACCCCGTACGACCTTTCCAAGGGCCGCATCACTTTCAGAGACAAGTAAGTTCCCTCCTGGAATCCAAGGGGGTGA
Source organism: Nevskia sp. (assembly GCA_016779605.1). Taxonomy (GTDB): domain Bacteria; phylum Pseudomonadota; class Gammaproteobacteria; order Nevskiales; family Nevskiaceae; genus Nevskia. The sequence goes on from JADHNH010000080.1 coordinate 7,805, forward strand.
GCGGTACGGTCACCCCGAGGAGCGAAAGCGACGAGGGGTCTCCGGCGGCACCGCGGTCCGACGCAGGCCAGATTCCTCGCTGCGCTCGGAATGACAGGAGCGGACCGCTCACGCCCTACGACCTGAGCAAGGGCCGCATCACGTTCCGCGACAAATAACACTCGCCGCAGCCGCGCGTGAGCTGCACCGTCACCCCGAGGAGCGAAAGCGACGAAGGGTCTCCGGCGGCACCGCGGCTTGAACCAGGCCAGATTCCCCGCTGCGCTCGGAATGACAGGAGCATGCAGCCTCCGCGGCCGCTGGCGCCGTAGGTCGCCCTTCAGGGCGACAACGAACTTCGTTCAGAGCATGGTCGGCCTGAAGGCCGACCTACGTCACACCGCTTCGGCCGCCACCGGCTTTTCGCGCGCCTCGATCTCGAACGCCAGCTTGCCGTCGGCGCCGAGCTTGACCGTCACCCGGCCCCCGCCCGCGAGCTTGCCGAACAGCAGTTCCTCGGCCAGCGGGCGCTTGAGGCTTTCCTGGATGGTGCGGGCCATCGGCCGCGCGCCCATCTTGACGTCGTAGCCGTGCTCGGCGATCCAGTCGCGCGCTTCCTGCTCCACGTCCAGCTGTACGTGCTTGGCCGACAGCTGTTCCTCGAGCTGGATCAGGAACTTGTCCACCACGCGCGCGATCTCCACCTTGCCCAGCGCCGCGAACGGGATGATCGCGTCCAGGCGGTTGCGGAACTCCGGCGAGAACATCCGGCGGATCACCTCCAGCGCATCGCTGGTGTGGTTCTGCTCGGAGAAGCCGATGGTGCGGCGCGAGGATTCCTCGGCGCCGGCGTTGGTGGTCATCACCAGCACGACGTTGCGGAAGTCGGCGGCGCGGCCGTTGTTGTCGGTCAGCGTACCGTGGTCCATCACCTGCAGCAGCAGGTTGAACACGTCCGGGTGGGCCTTTTCGATCTCGTCGAGCAGCACCACCGCATGCGGGTGCTTGAGCACCGCGTCGGTCAGCAGCCCGCCCTGGTCGAAGCCGACGTAGCCCGGCGGCGCGCCGATCAGCCGCGACACGGTGTGCCGCTCCATGTATTCGGACATATCGAAACGGATCAGCTCGATGCCGAGCTGCTGCGCCAGCTGGCGGGTCACCTCGGTCTTGCCCACGCCGGTGGGCCCGGCCAGCAGGAAATTGCCGATCGGCTTGTCCGGGTTGCCCAGGCCGGAGCGCGCCAGCTTGATGCAGGAGGCCAGCGTGGAGATCGCCGCATCCTGCCCGAAGATCACCAGCTTGAGGTCGCGCTCGAGGTTGGCCAGGCGGTCGCGGTCGTTGGAGGACACGCTCTTGGGCGGGATCCGGGCGATCTTGGCCACCGTCTCCTCGATGTCGCGCACCTGCACGGTCTTGCGGCGCTTGGCTTCCGGCAGCAGGCGCAGGCGCGCCGCCGCCTCGTCGATCACGTCGATCGCCTTGTCCGGCAGGTGGCGGTCGGTGATGTGCCGCGCCGACAGCTCCACCGCCGAGCGGATCGCGCCGCTGGTGAAGTGCACCTGGTGGTGCTCCTCGAAGCGCTCGCGCAGGCCCTCCAGGATCTTCACCGTGTCCTCCACGGTCGGCTCCGGCACGTCGATCTTCTGGAAGCGGCGCGACAGCGCGCGGTCCTTTTCGAAGATGCCGCGGTACTCCTGGTAGGTGGTGCTGCCGATGCAGCGCAGCTCGCCGCTGGCCAGCATCGGCTTGAGCAGGTTGGAGGCGTCCATCACGCCGCCGCTGGCGGCGCCGGCGCCGATGATCATGTGGATCTCGTCGATGAACAGGATCGCGCCCGGCGTGCGCGCCAGCTCGTTGATGACGCCCTTGAAGCGCTTCTCGAAGTCGCCGCGGTACTTGGTGCCGGCGATCAGGCTGCCCAGGTCCAGGCTATAGACCACGCCGTCCTTGAGCAGGTCCGGCACCTTGCCCTCGGTGATCAGCCAGGCCAGGCCTTCGGCGATGGCGGTCTTGCCGACGCCGGCCTCGCCCACCAGCAGCGGGTTGTTCTTGCGGCGCCGGCACAGCGTCTGCATGACGCGCTCCATCTCCAGGCCGCGGCCGATCAGCGGGTCGATCTGGCCGCGCAGGGCGCGCTCGTTGAGGTTGGCGGCGAACTGCTCCAGCGCGGTCTTGGCGCCGGGCTTGCCCGCTTCCTCCTTTTCCTCGGCCTCGGCGGCCGGCTCCGGCGCCGCCGGCTGGCTGTTCTTGGCGATGCCGTGGGAGATGTAGTTGACGATGTCCAGGCGCGTCACGCCCTGCTCGTTGAGCAGGTACACCGCGTGGGTGTCCTTCTCGGCGAACAGCGCCACCAGCACGTTGAGCGTGGACACCCGCTTCTTGCCGGAGGCCTGCACGTGGTAGATGGCCCGCTGCAGCACGCGCTGGAACGACAGCGTCGGCTGCACTTCCTGGTTGCCGGCGGCTTCCTTGTTGGAGTGGATGTTCTGCGCGATGTAGTCGCGCAGCGCCTGCTCCAGGCGGTCCAGGTTGGCGCCGCTGGCGGTCAGCACCTCGCTGACGTTGGCGTCCGACAGCAGCGCCAGCAGCAGGTGCTCCACCGTCAGAAGTTCGTGGCCATCGCTGCGCGCCGCCAGAAACGCGGCGTCCAGCGCCTTTTGAAGTTCATCGCTGAGCATGACTGCTCCTTAATGCCAGGCCAAACGGCCGTGCCGGTTCCGCAAGTCGCCGCCTCGCCGCTTCCGCGCGGCCGACGGCAGTTGCGCTACCGGTTTTATGGGGCAAGCGTCGCCATTTTGCAACCGGCGGCGATGGGGATTCGCCGAAATGCGTTCTTCCTGCAATTCCCGCACCAGCGAAAATCGGCGTGCGCGGTTGCGTCCGCCGCAAGCCTGTATCGGCGGCGAAGCAGGAAGCTTTGGAGATTCCGCGCCCGGAGCCCGCGCCCGCCTGCGGCGCCAGCCTCACGCCTTTTCCATCACGGTCAGCAGCGGGTGCTGGTTCTTGCGCGCAAACGCGTTGACCTGCGCCACCTTGGTCTCGGCGATTTCGATCGGGTAGATGCCGGCCACGCCGCGGCCCGACTGGTGCACCTGCAGCATGATCTGCACCGCCTTTTCGCGCGAATGATGGAAATACATCTGCAGCACCTGCACGACGAACTCCATCGGCGTGAAGTCGTCGTTGATCATCACCACCTTGTACAGCGGCGGCGACTGCAGGCGCGGCTTGGCCTCCTCGACGACCAGGCCGGTACCGGAATCTCGCTCGCGACCGCGTTCAGTCATGCATCCAAGTTTAGCGAAATGCCGCCGCCGCTCAAGACCGCCGCGGCGGCCCCCGCGTTACCGCTACTGCGCAGGCGGCGAAAAAAAGAACCGTGCCGGAGGCGATTCCCGGCACGGTTCGGTACTTCCAGCCCGGCGGCGCGCAGGCGCCGCCGGGATTTCAAGGCTTTGGAACTGCGGGGCCTTAGAACTGCGGGTTGACGCCGTCGCAATTCTGCGGCTGGCCGCCGCTGACCGGCGAAGCGTGGGTCGCGTTGGGGCCGGCGGCGAACTGCAGGATGCGGTTGTTGCCGGTGTCGGTGATGTAGATGTTGCCGGCGTTGTCGTTGAACATGCCGGTCGGCGAATGCAGCGTGTTGAAGGTCGGGTTGGTGTTGGTCTGGTTGTTCGACTGGTCGCCGGCCGTGCCGTTCTGGTCGTCGTCGTTGAACGCCACGTGGCTGAAGTCCGACTGGCCGTACACGTACGCCGCCTCGATGCCGTTGCTGGCGATCTGGATCGGGCTGACCTGGAACAGCAGCACGCGGTTGTTCAGCGTGTCGGCGACGTAGATGAAGCCGTCCTGGAAGTTGACGCCGGTCGGCGCGTTCAGGTGCTGCGAACCGGAGCCCGACAGGTTCTGCACGAACGCGGTCTGGCCGATGACGTTGTTGGGGAAGTCGTTGTTGGTGTTGGGAATGCCCTTCCAGATCAGCACGCGGTTGTTCGCCGTGTCGCTGACCATCAGGTAGGTCAGGCCGTCGGAGCTGACGTCGGTCGGCTGGTTCAGGCCGAGCACGTAGGTATTTGACGTGCCGTTGACCACGAACTGGTCGGTGCCCGACTGGCTGGCGGCGAAGCAGAAATCCGTCGGCGCGGTGGTATTGGTCGTGCATTCGGTGGTGACGCCGCCGCTGGTCTGGGTGGCGACCTGGCCCAGCTCGGTGTTCGCCGGCGCGTCGTTGGCCAGGCCCGACACGTTGTTCCAGATCAGCACGCGGTTGTTGTTCTGGTCGGCCACGAACAGCGTGTCCTGCTCGACCACCGCCGCGGTGGGATGGCTCAGCGTAAAGGCGCTGGGGTTGCCGCCCTGGTTGGCGGCGTGGCTGACGAAGTCAGGCTGGCCGAGCACCAGGTCCGGCGGGTAGTAGGTCGAACCGGGCAGCGCGCCGGCGTGCAGGTTGGCGTTCCACACCAGCACGCGGTTGTTGCTGGTGTCGGCGACGACCAGGTAGACCTGCTTCGAGGTGGTGTCGGTGCCGATGGAGACCTTGCTGGGTCCGCCCATGCCGGTCTGCGTGGTGGACACGACGTTGCCGGTGAAGTCGTTGCTGACGGCGCCGCCCTGGCCGACCTCGAAATCCGCCGCCGCGCCCTTGCCGCCGGGCACGCTGTTGTAGCCGAGCAGGCGGTTGTTGCCGGCGTCCAGGATGTAGGTCAGCTTGCCGGTGCTGCCGATCGCCACCGAGCCGTACGGGCCGCTGAAGCCGGTGTTGGAGGTGGTGCCGTTGGGGGAGTTCGGCGTGCTCGACTTGAAGTCGGCCTGGCCGACCACGGCGGTGGCGATGGCCATGTTCGGGCAGTTCGTGGTGCTGTGCCCGCCGCAGGCGGACGCGCCGGCGACAATTGCGGTAACCAGGCCGAGCGTCAGCTTCCGGCCCAGCCGGTTCCCGGAAACCGGCCCGTCGGTGAATCTCTTCATCACGTCAACCCCTCGAATGATCTTTAGTGGTCAATAGAAGCCGGCCGGCCGGCGCGCCGGAGAACAAGCGCACCGGCTCACTCCAGGTCAGTGGAATTAGTCGTTGAAAAACCGTGCCGGGCGCAATCCGCCATCCGGGCACACAGACGCCGCCGAGCAGCCTCCAAGCCGCAATGATAGCGCAGAATGCGGCCGTGCACGGCCGGCACGGACGCGCAACCATGCGCCCCGCAGGGGCCGCGGCCGCGGCTATTTGGTGTCGAACGCGGTCGCCCCGTCCCAGTCCTCGGGCGGCGGATGGATGCGGTGTTCGGCGATGCGCTCCAGGTAAAGCTCGTAGATCGGGTGCGGCCGGCCCGATTGCGATAAGCCGAAGAATTCGCGCTCGGCCTCGTCCCAGCGCTTGGCGCGGTATGCGCGCAGGCCGGCGCGCATGCGCAGCAGGTCCTGCCGCACCGTCTCGTCGACGCGGTCCCTGGGGCCCAGCGGCTCGAAGATCGCCACCGGCTCGTGCTTGCCCTTGACCTTGACCAGGTCCAGTTCGCGGAACGCCCAGTCCGGCGCCTTGGCGCGGGTGGATTCGCTGCAGATCACTTCGACGTGGTACTTCTTGGTCAGCCCTTCCAGGCGCGAGCCGAGGTTGACCGCATCACCCATGACCGTATAGGCGCGGCGGAAGTCCGAGCCCATGTTGCCGACGCGCATCTGGCCGCTGTTGAGCCCCACCCCGATATGCAGCGCCGGCCAGCCGCGCTTGGCGAACGGCTCGTCCAGCGTGCGCAGAATCCGCACCATCTCCAGCGCCGCCTGCAGGGCGTGCTGGCCGTGCTCGGCGTCCTCCAGCGGCGCGCCCCAGAAGGCCATGATGGCGTCGCCCATGTACTTGTCGATGGTGCCGCGGTGCTGCCGGATCACCCCGGTGAGCGGCGTCAGGAACTGGTTCATCAGTTCGGACAGTTCCTTGGCCTCCAGCTTCTCCGAAATCGTGGTGAAGCCGCGCACGTCGGTGAACAGCACCGTCATTTCGCGGATCTCGCCCTCCATCGACACCGACTCCGGGTTCAGCGCCAGTTCCTCCACGACCTCGGGGGGTACGTAGTCGCCGAACAGCTTGGTGATCTCGCGCTTGCCGCGCGACTCGACGAAGAAGCCGTAGAGCATCTGCAACAGGAACAGGGCCAGCGTGAACACCACCGGGATGCCCAGCGGCATGATGAAGTTGCCCTCGGACCAGGCGAACAGGGCCAGGCCGATCAGCGCGGCGATGACGCCCACCACCAGCAGCGTGCCGGCCAGCGGCGACAGGCGCGGGTACAGCAGCGTCATCAGGATCGCGATCACGACGAACAGCACCGCCTCGATGCCGACGTAGTAAGGCGCCTTCTGCTTGATGCGTCCGTCCAGCAGGCCGGAGATGATGTTGGCGTGCACCTCCACCCCGGCGTAGGCCTTCTGCACCGGCGTACTGCGCAGGTCCAGCAGGCCGGCCGAGGTGGTGCCCATGATGACGATGGCACCCTTGAGCAGCGCCGGGTCCGCGGTGCCGTGGATGACGTCGGTGGCCGAGACGTAGGGAAAGCTGTATTGCTGGCCGCGGTACGGCACGTAGACCGCCACCTGGCCATCCACCGGCGCGGACACCTTGCCCAGGTGCACCCGTTCCAGGTGCAGCGAATTGCGCACGTCCGGCGGGTCGAACTCCAGCGACACCGGCGGGTTGTCCAGCGCGAGCTGCGCCATCGCCAGCGCCAGCGAGGGGTAGATGCGGCCGTTGTACTCCTGCATCAGCGGCACGCGGCGGAAAATGCCGTCCTCGTCCACGCTGGGGTTGTCGAAGAAGCCGCAATGCACCGCCGCCGCCTGCAGCTCCGGCACGTTGCCGCCGAATCCCGGCGCATGGAAGAAATCGATGTCGAGCTGCTTGCGCGTGTCCGCACCGATCAGCGGGGCGCACAGCGAGCCGGTTTCCGCCTGCTCGCCTTCGGGCACCCGCGGCTTGAAGAACACCCCCATGACCACCGGCTTGCCCGCCAGGGCGGCGGCGAATTCGCGGTCGTAGTCGAACTGCTCGCGCAGCTTGGGCAGGCGCTCGGCGAAGCCCGGCAGGTCGGACAGAGGACCCTGCGCCAGCGTGTCGAGCAGGCCGCCGGCCGAGGTGCGGTCGCTTTCGGCGAAGTCGACGTCGAAGCCCAGCACGCGCACGTCGTACTTGTCGAACAGCTGCCGCACCAGCAGCGCCAGCTTGCCGCGCGACCAGGGGAACTGGCCTTCCGCCGCCAGGCTCTTCTCGTCGATGTCGAGGATGACGATGCGCTTGTCGACGGTGTTGGGCAGGGTCAGCAGCAGGCGCGTGTCGTAGCTGATCGCCTCCAGCTCGTCCAGGACGTTGTGGCCGAATTTCCCGGAAATCTGTGCGATAAACGCCATCAGCAGGACCACGCTGATGCCCACCCGTATCCAGATCCCCTTTGGCATCCGTCCCCCTCACGAAATGTCGTTCGACGCGGGCCCCGGCGGTGCGGCACCCCCGCCGCAACCGTCCCGCCATGCCGGGGCGCCGGGCGGCTCCCTCCGCCGCCCCCTCGCCAACGCCCAAGCCGGCGCATCCGCTGCCGGCTTGCGCGCCGGTGCGTCACCATAACGTAAACCTTGCAGCCGCTCCAATGGGCTATCATCCGTCGAATCATGGCTTCGCTTGTCCTGCACGACTGGTCCGCCCTGCCCAAGCGGCTGGCGCCGCTTTACGCCCGTTACGGGCGCTGGCTGCCGGCGGCGCTGGACCTGCTGCTGATCCTGCTCATCGCCCGGCTGCTGGCGGAGCTGGCCTGGGCGCTGGTGCCGCGGCCTGCGGCCGCGGCCTGGCAGCCGCCGCCGGCGCCGGTGGCCGCGGTCGACCGCTCGGCCCAGGTGGACCTGCAAAGCATCAGCGCCGCGCAACTGTTCGGGCAGTACCAGGCGCCGGCCAACCCGAACCAGAAAGCCCTGGCGCGTGCGCCGGACACCCAGCTCAACCTCACCCTGCTCGGCGTCTTCGTCAACGGGCGCGACAGCACGTTCTCGCGGGCGCTGATCGACAACGGCGGCGACGAGCGGCCGTTTTCCATCGGCGACCAGGTCACCGACGGCGTGATCCTGAAAGCCATCTTCACCGATCGCGTCGTGCTGGCGCGCAACGGCGCCCTCGAGACCCTGCGGCTGGACAAAAGCCAGGCCGGAACGGCCGACGCGACGGCCGACGATACGGCCAGCGCCTCCGAGGACGGCGACGGGCCTTCGCTCGGCCAGATTCGCAGCGACCTGCTCGCCAACCCGCAGAAAGCCGCCGACTACATCCGGGTGATGCCGGCGTCGGGCGCCAACGGCAGCGGCCAGACCGGCTACCGCATCTACCCGGGCAAGGACCGCGCGGTCTTCACCGCCACCGGCCTGCGTCCGGGCGACCTGGTCACCGCCATCAACGGCGTACAATTGAACGACCCGTCCAAGTCCCTGCAGCTGCTGAGCGAGCTCAGCCAGGCCAGCCAGGTCGCGGTCACCGTGCAGCGCGGCGGGCAGCCCGAAACCATCAACGTGAATCTCGGCGAATAGCCCCGCCCGTCCCCACCGGTATCCATACCAGCCAAGCCCCCACCGTATGAACTTACGTTTCCCCGTCCGGCGCGCGCTGCCCGGGCTGCTGCTGGCGGTGCTGTGCGGCCTGTCGGCGGGCGCGGCCGGCAAGGACAGCGCCGAGGTCACGCTCAACCTCAAGGACGCCGACATCGGCACGCTGATCTCCACTGTCAGCGAGGTCACCGGCAAAAACTTCGTGGTCGACCCCCGCGTCAAGGGCAAGGTCACCGTGATCTCCTCCAGCCCGATGGACGCCGCCGGCGTCTACGAGACCTTCCTGGCCGTGCTGCAGGTCAACGGCTTTGCGGCGGTGCCATCCGGCGAGTCGGTGAAGATCATCCCGGAGCCCAACGCGCGCACCGAAGGCGGCGGCTACGTCGACCGCGAGCACGGGCTGGCGATGGACGAGATCGTCACCCGGGTGTTCGACATCCACAACGGCTCGGCCACCCAGCTGCAGGCGGTGCTGCGGCAGCTGGTGGCGCAGAACGGCGCGCTGGTCGCCTACCCGCCCAGCAACAGCCTGATCGTGTCGGACCGCGCCTCCAATATCGCGCGGCTGGCGCGCCTGATCGGGCAGATGGACCAGGCCGGCGACCGCGGGGTGGAGCTGGTGCACCTGGACAACGCCTCCGCCGACGACGTCGTACGCACGCTGACGCAGCTTTCCCAGCAGGGCCGCCAGGCCGATCCCGGCGCGCCGCAGCCGGCCATCATCGCCGACGCCCGCAGCAACAGCGTGCTGCTGGCCGCCGGCCACGACGACCGCGACAAGCTGATCGCCCTGATCCGGCAGCTCGACAGCCCGTCGAAGGATTCCGGCGACACCCAGGTGATCTACCTGCACTACGCCGACGCGCAGAACCTGGCGCCGATCCTGGAGGGCTACGCCCAGCAGGTCAGCAAGCCGGCCTCGACCAAGAGCTCCTCGTCGATGTTCGGCAGCAGCGGCGGCGGCTCGTCGTCGTCGATGTTCGGCAACCCGGGCTCCTCCGCCGCGCAAAGCAGCAGCGCGTCGAGCTCCAGCTCGTCGTCCGCGCCGTCCTCCTACCTGGGCGGCGGCGGCAGCGGCGACATCCGCGTGCTGGCCGACAAGGACACCAACTCGCTGGTGATCACCGCGCCGCCCAAGACCATGCAGAAGCTGCGCGGCGTGATCGAGCGGCTCGACATCCGCCGCGCGCAGGTGCTGGTGGAGGCGATCATCGCCGAGATCAGCGCCGACAAGACCCGCGACCTCGGCCTGGACTGGATCGCCTTCAACCCGAAGAACGTCGCCGCCGCCAGCATCGTCAACCCCAGCACGCAGAGCCTGCTGTCCAGCCTGAGCGGCACGACCACCACCACCACCGGCACCAGCAAGTCGAGCCTGCTGACCACCGCCGCCGCCGGCCTGGCCGGCACCGGCGGGCTCAACGCGCTGCTCGGCACCGCCTCCAACGGCAGCGTCTACGGCGCGGTGCTGCACGCGCTGCAGAGCGACGTCGACACCAACATCCTGTCCACGCCCTCGCTGGTGACGCTGGACAACGAGGAGGCCAAGATCGAGGTCGGCCAGCAGGTGCCGATGCTCACCGGCTCGTTCGCCAACACCGGCACCGCCAGCAACGGCGCGGTCAACCCGTTCCAGACCATCGACCGCGAGGACGTCGGGCTCAAGCTCGGCATCACCCCGACCATCGGCGAGGGCAACACCATCCGCATGAAGATCGAGTTCGAGAATTCGACCATCTCCAGCGGCACCGCCGGCAGCTCCAACCTGGTCACCAACAAGCGCGCCGTGTCCAACGTCGTCAGCATGGAGGGCGGACAGCTGCTGGTGATCGGCGGCCTGATCGACGACCAGGTCAACGACACCCAGAGCCGCGTGCCGCTGCTGGGCGACATCCCGTTCATCGGCGCCCTGTTCAAGGCCAAATCCCTGAGCCGTACCAAGCGCAACCTGATGATCTTCGTCCACCCGGTGATCCTGCGCGAGCGCGACGAGGGCGACTTCCAGACCCGGCGCAAGTACGACGAGACGCGGCAGGCCGAGATTCGCGCCTCCGGCGGGGACGTTCCGGGCGGCCAGCGGCCGGTGCTGTTCGACTACGACGAATACATGTCGCGCAGCGCGCGGCCCGCCGTGCCGCCGCCGCCGCCCGGCGAGGCCCCCGGCGGCGCCCCGCCGTCGCTCCCGGCCCTG
>JADHNH010000081.1 GCA_016779605.1 Nevskia sp.
AGGCGAGAGGCGAGAGGCGAGAGGCGAGAGGCGAGAGGCGAGAGGCGAGAGGCGAGAGGCGAGAGGCGAGAGGCGAGAGGCGAGAGGCGAGAGGCGAGAGGCGAGAAAAGCATGCGCCGCTCTTAGATCGTGTCAAGCTTTTTTGCTTTTGCCTTTGCCGTTGCGCCTCTCCCCTCTCCCCTCTCGCCTCCCGTCTTGCCGTTGCGCCTCTCCCCTCTCGCCTCACCCCTCCCGTCTCTCAGCCTTTCTGCGCATGCTTCTCGTGCATGCTGACTTCCTTGACCGAAGCCTTCACCACGGGGATCTCGTCGTCGCGCAGCGGGCGCATCTTCACCTTGCGCGCCATCGCCGCCTCGATGTAGGGCGCAAGCTCCCGCTGCTTGCGGGCGGCGCGCTCGGCTTGCTTGGCCTTGAACTCCGGCAGCACGTCGCGCGCGAAGATCTCCAGCGATTCGCAGATGTGCTCGTGCTTGTTGCGGCCGGCCTGCTGCAGGAAGATCATCTGGTCCACGCCGGCCTGCTCGAAGTGGCGCACGTGCTCGCGGAACTCGTCGGGCGTGCCGACGCCGGGCGAGCGCTCGAACACCTCGACCACTTCGTTGGTGGCGGCGAGCTTGGCGCGCGCCGCCTTGTCGGCGCGGAACGCCTGGAAGTCCTCCCACAGCCGGCTGCGGCCGGGAATGGTGTCCTGCACCACCAGCGCGCTGATCGCGTAGGTGAAGAACTCGAAGTTCTCCTGCCCGCGGCGCACCGCCTCGGCGTGGTCCGGGTGCAGCGAGAACGCCGTCACCATCGCCAGGTTGGCGTTGACCGCATGGCCGATCGGCACGCAGGCCTCGCTCTTGATGGTGTCGTAGTAGATCTTGCTCCACACCGCCGCCTCGCCCGGGTCGACGAAGGAGAACGCCAGCGCGCCCAGGCCATGGCTGGCGGCGACGCGGATGGTTTCGCGGTTGGTGCAGGCCATCCACATCGGCGGGTGCGGCTGCTGCAGCGGCTTGGGCAGCACGTTGCGGCACGGCATGGAGAACGACTTGCCCTCGTAGCCCGGGTACGGCGACATCACCATCATGTTGGCGATCTGCTCGGCCGCCTCCAGCGACATCGCGCGCTTCTGCTTGGCGGGGATGCCGAAGCCATGCAGCTCCAGGCGCGTGGCGCCCTCGCCGATGCCGAAGTCGACCCTGCCGTTGGACACCAGGTCCAGCGAGGCGATGCCTTCGGCGGTGCGCGCCGGGTGGTTGTAGTTGGCGATGACCTGGCGGATGCCGTGGCCGACGCGGATGTTCTTGGTGCGGCCGGCCGCGGCGGCCAGGAACACCTCGGGCGACGAGCAGTGGGAATATTCCTCGAGGAAGTGGTGCTCGACGCACCACACGTGGTCCAAGCCCAGCCGGTCGGCCAGCACCACCTGGTCCAGGGCCTCGTTGAACAGGCGGTGTTCGTCGCCGGGCTTCCACGGCTTGGGCAGTTGCAGCTCGAAGAAAATGCCGAATTTCATGCGTTCCTCCAGAGACGTTTTTTCGTTGCCGTGGGCCGCGCCGACGACGGGCGGGCCGGTAGGGATACGGCGACAGGGGCTTGCCCGGCGCTGGCCGGTATCTTCGTACAGGGCCGCGCCGGCGGGCAAGCCCGCCACGCGCGGTCCGGCTCACAGCGTGGCGGGCAGTTCCTGCAGGCCGCGGAACAGGAAGCCCGGACGCCACGGCGGCTGCTCCGTCTTCACCCGGAGGCCGGGCAGGCGCCGCGCGAAGGCGTCGAAGGCCACACGGCCTTCCAGGCGCGCCAGCTGGTTGCCGATGCAATGGTGGATGCCGCCGCCGAACGACAGGCCGCGCGTGTCGCCGCGCCGCGGGTCGAAGCGCTCCGGATCGGCGAACACCTCCGGGTCGCGGTTGGCGGCGGCGACGATGCACAGCACCTTTTCGCCGGCGCGCACCGGGTAGCCGTTCACCGCCGTATCGGCCAGCGCGGTGCGGTAGGTTGCCTGCAGCGACGATTCGAAGCGCAGCACTTCCTCCACCACCGCCGGCGCCAGCGCCGGCTCCGCCACCAGCGCGTCCCAGGCCTGCGGAAAGCGGTGGAGCGTGTACAGCCCGTTGCCGATCAGGTGCGCGGTGGTCTCGAAGCCGGCGCCGAACATGGCGATCACCACGGTGACCCGCTCGCGCGGGCTGAGTCCGCCCTCCTCGTCGCACGCAACGGCGAGCGCGCTGGTCATGTCGTCGCCCGGACGCCGGCGGCGCCGCTCGAACAGCGCGCCGAAATAATCGTAGAGGTAGTCCATCTGGCGGTTGGCGGTGGCCAGCTCGGCCGGCGTCAGCGCGCGGGTTTCGAACACCAGGAAGGATTCGGCGATGGCGCGGGTCAGCCCGGCCATGCGCTCCGGGGTGCGCTCCTCCTGTTCGATGCCGAGCATGTCGCACATCACCAGGGTGGGCAGCTGGTAGGCGAACTCCGTGATGAGGTCGAACTGCCGCAGCTCCTGCAGCCGTTCGATCAGGCCATGGGTGATGGCCTCGATCGACGACTGCATCTCCGCCACCCGTTTCGGCGTGAGGGCATAGCTCACCAGCTTGCGCAGCCGCGTGTGCTGCGGGGGATCCTGCATGACGAACACTTCCGACAGCCAGCGGTAGCCGGACTGCGCCAAGACGTCGAAGCCCGGCGGGTAGAACTGCTGGATGTTGCGCACGAAATCGCCCTGGCCGAAGGTGCGGTCGGTGAGCACGTGGCGCACGTCGGCGTAGCGGGTGGCGACCCAGTAGCCGCCGGCGGCGCGGTGCAGCCCCGGCTGCCCGCGCAGCCGCTGGTAGACCGGGTAAGGATCGCGGATCAGGGCGGCATCCGCCGGATCGAATGGCATCGGCTGGCTCCGGTTGTCGCGGCCGTCGGCGTCTGCGGCCTGGATGGCCGCGGGCGGCGGCCGGCAGTTGGATTGGCCTCGTTTTATAGACTATGCGCCTGCAAACATCTAGCATCGGGCGGGCCGCCCGGCGGCGACGGACCGCCAGCGTATCGAGGAGGATGAGCCCAGTATGCAAGCCCTGCACATCGGCGATGCGGTGGTGCACCGGATCGAGGAATGGAGCGGCCTGTTCCTGCCGCCGCGGCAGTTGTTCGCCGGCTACGACGAGGCGGCATACGCCAGCGCGCGGCCGCAGGTCGGCGACGACTACATCGACCCGGACAGCACCGCGATCAAGGCCTGCCTGCAGAGCTTCGTGATCGAAACCGGCGGGCGCACCATCCTGCTCGACACCGGCGCCGGCAACGACAAGGAGCGCCCGGGCATCCCGCTGTTCGGCAAGCTGAAGACGCCGTTCCTGCAGCGGCTGGCGGCGGCCGGCTTCGCGCCCGGGCGCATCGACACGGTGGTCTGCACGCACCTGCACGTGGACCACGTCGGCTGGAACACGATCCTGGCGGACGGCGAGTGGGTGCCGACCTTTCCCAACGCGCAGTACGTGTTCCCGGCGGCCGACGCGATGTACTGGGATCCGCGCAACCGCTCGCGCTTTTCCGCCAAGGTGGGCGAGGCGGTCAACGAGGGATTCTTCGACGACAGCGTGCGGCCGATCCTGCAGCGCGGGCTGGCGCGGCTGGTGGATGCGCCGCTGCAGCTGTTCGAGGGCGTGCGCCTGGATCCGGCCGGCGGCCACACGCCGGGCAGCCAGACCCTGACGCTGGAAAGCGCCGGCGAGCGCGCCATCTTCGTCGGCGACGTGCTGCACCACCCGCTGCAGATCTACAACCCGGACTGGAACAGCATCTTCTGCGAGGATGCGCAGTCCGCGCGCGATTCGCGGCGGCGCACCCTGGGACGCGTGGCGGACGAGCGTGCGGTGATGATCCCGGCGCATTTCGCCGGGCGCCACGTGGCGCGGGTGGAGCGCGCCGGCGGCGGCTTCCTGGCGGTGGGGCTGTGATCGAAGCGGGGCGGCTGGATCAAGCCTCAGGAATCGGTCCGCAAATGAACACAAATAAACGCGAATGCATTTGAACAATTCGGCAAAGCGGCGCGCCGAAGCGCCGGCCGGCAATCGAATAGGAGGAGTGAGATGAGCAAATCCAGCATTTTCACGCAGACCGCCACCGAGCGCGTGCTGATCGGCGCGCCGGCCGCCCAGTCGATCGCCGAGGAAGCGGCGCGGCTCGGCGCCAGGCGCGTGTTCCTGCTGGTGAGCGCCAGCCTGAACCGCAACACCGACGAGATCGCCAAGGTGAAGCAGGCGCTCGGCGCGCGCTGCGCGGCGGTGTTCGACGGCGTGCCGCCGCACGTGCCGCGCGCCGCGGTGCTGGCCGCCGCCGCGCAGGCGCGCGCGGTGCAGGCCGACCTCGTCGTCTCGATCGGCGGCGGCTCGGTCACCGACTGCGCCAAGATCCTGACCATCGCGCTCAAGCACGGCTTCAAGACCCACGAGGACATGGAGCCGTTCCACATCTACGTCGAGCCGGGCGGCGCGGTGCGCAATCCCGATTACGCCGCGCCCGAGGTGCGCGCCATCTGCGTGCCGACCACCTTGTCCGGCGGCGAGTTCAATCCGCTGTCGGGCGCCACCGACGAGCGCATCCGCATCAAGCAGGGCTACGAGCAGCGCATGATGGCGCCGGTGACAGTGATCCTGGACCCGGCGATGACCGTGTACACGCCCGAATGGCTGTGGCTGTCCACCGGCGTGCGTTCGCTGGACCACGCGATGGAGACGCTCGGCTCGCTGCAATCCAACGATTTCTGCGACGGCATGGCCGACTCCGCCTTGCGCCTGCTCGCCGACGGCCTGATGCGCGTCAAGCGCGACCCCAAGGACCTGGAGGGCCGGCTGCGCTGCCAGCAGGGTGCCTGGCAGTCGATGGTGCCCTTGATCGCCGGCGTGCCGATGGGCATCAGCCACGCTACCGGCCACGCGCTGGGCGGCACCTTCAACGTGCCGCACGGGCACACCTCGTGCGTGATGGCGCCGTATGCGCTGGCGTTCAACGCGCCGGTCAACGGCGAGCGGCAGAAACGCATCGCCGCCGCATTGGGCGCGCCGGACCAGGCCGCCAGCGCGGCGGCCGATCGCTTCATCCGCGGCCTCGGCATGCCGCGCTCGCTGCGCGAGGTGGGGCTGGCCGAGTCCGACCTGCCGCGCCTGGCCGAGGCCATGATGCACGACTTCTGGACCCGCACCAACCCGCGCACGGTGGAGTCGCCCGAGCAGGCCATCGCCTTCCTGAAGACCGCGCTCTAATCCAACCCGCGGCTGCCGCCGCTCAGAACGGCCGCACCGGCGCGCCGGCGCGCCAGCGCTGCACCACCTCGAGCGCGCCGACGCGCTTGAGGAAGGCCTGGTCCAGCGCCTCGCCGACCACCGGCAGGCCCTGCGCCTCGCTGGCCAGCACGCAGGCCACATGCACGGCGGCGACCGGGCCGAAGCGGGTCTCGCCGCCCTGCGCCGGGCGGTGGTGGAACGCCACCGCCTCCACCAGCGGCAGCGGCAGGCCCCATAGCGCGAGCATGACGCCGCCGGCTTCGGCATGGTCGAAGCCGAGCAGTTCGGTTTCCACCTGCAGGATCGGCTTGGCCTGCTTGAAAGCGGTTTCGCGGATCGCCTCGTATTCCTTGCGCATGGCGCTGGCGAACAGGAAATAGCCGACGTGGTGCAGCATGCCGGCGGAAAATGCGATCTTCGAATCCTCCAGCCCGCCGCACATGGCGGCCGCCAGCCTGGCGGTGCGCATCGAGCCTTCCTGCAGCGCTTCCAGCGAAAAGCCCGCCGGCACCGGCTGGCTCGCCGCGCCCTGGCCGAGCGCCTGCATCAGCACGATGCTGCGCAGCTGGAACATGCCCAGCCGGGTGACCGCGTCGCGCACGCTGCGCACGGCGTAGGCCAGGCCGAACAGCGGCGAGTTGGCGACCTGCAGGATGCGCGCGGTCATCGCCGGGTCCTGCTCGATGATGCCGGCCACCGAGGCCGAGCTGGCCCGCGGGCTGTCCATTTCGCCGGCGAGCTGCCAGAACAGGCGGGGCAGCGGCGGCAGCCCGGTGATGGCACCGATGGCGCGCCGCACCGCCGGCTGGTCCACGCGGTCCACCAGGCTGCAGGCGCGCTCGATCGAGCGGATCAGGGTAGCCAGGTCGCGCGGATTGTTCAGCACCTGGTGCGCCAGCGGCATCGCCTTGTGCGCGTCGTCCCAGTTGAGCTGGCCGGAGACGACGAAGCGCACCGTCTCGGGATGCGTCTGGCGGATGCGCTCCAGCAGCTGCGCGCCGTCCATGCCCGGCATGCGCATCGCCGTGGCCACCGCGTCGGCCGGCTCGCGCGCGATCTCCGCCAGCGCCTGCTCGGCGCCGGCGGCGAAGCGCATGCGCCAGCGGCCCGACAGGTGCGCCAGCCCGGTGCGGTACAGGTCCAGCATCGCCGGGTTGTCGTTGACGAAAAGAATGCCGATCACATCCGGATGTCCGTGGTGCTTGCCGCCGGGCGGCCAACTGCGAGACGCTGGGGATTTCCCGCCCGGCACCAGGGTTTGGTGCCGGCGATGGGAGCATCCCCCCACCGGGTAACGGCGGTGCCGGCCATACCTTTAACGGCGCGCCGGGCCGGCCGGGGATTGCTACCATAGGCCTGACAAGAAACGGCGCGAACCATCGCGGCCGATCGAGAGGAGCAACGACCATGTACAGACGCCAGTTCGGCGCAGCGCTGCTGCTGTCCGCCGGAGCCCTGCTGCTCGCCGCCTGCGACGACAACAATTCTTCGCCGGCCGCGCCCAATGCGACGGCGCTGTTCGATCCGGCCCCCGCCAGCGGCGCGCCGGTCATTCCATTCCCGTTCGACGGCCTGTTCGGCCTGTTCCAGGGTGCCGCGACGCCGACCCTGGCGATACCCGGCGTGCCGGCGCCGCTGACCGATGCCAACCAGATCGACGGCTTTTCCACCACCGCTTCGATCTACGTCGACATCGGCGGCCAGATCGACTACGGCACCGTGCCGGCGAACCTGCTGTTCATCAATACCGCCACCGGCAAGAAGCTGGTCTACGGCACCGACTTCAAGGTGGAAAACGAGAACGCGACCGCGCCCAACGGGTCCGGCCAGGTCCTGCCGATCAGCGCGCAGCGCTCGCGCCTGCTGATCTCGCCGCTGAAGCCGCTGGCGCAATCCACCACTTACGCCGTGGTGCTGACCACGGGCATCAAGACGCTCAAGGGTGCCGACGTGGTGGCGTCCGACGCGTTCAACATCACCAGCAGCGCCACGCCGGTGAGCCAGCAGACCAATCCCGCGCTGGCGCAATACAACGCCGCCGAGCAGGCTGAGCTTGAAGGCCTGCGCTCACAGCTGATCTACCCGCTGGTGCAGAAGATCAGCGCGGCGACCTTCATCCCGGCCAGCCAGTTCGTGCTGGCCTGGAGCTTCACCACCGAGTCGATCCACGACAGCCTCGACGCGGCGGTGGCCGCCGCGCCGGCGTTCGTGCACGGTTCCGGCGATACGCTGACGATCGCACCGTCAGGCCAGACCACCGCGCTGGTCGGCGGCCTGGGCCTGGCCGACCTCTGGGCCGGCACGGTGGCGGTGCCGTATTACCTGCAGGCCGCGGACGGCAGCCACGACGCCGCGCCGCTGTTCGACTACTGGAAAGCCGACCCGGCGCAGCCGAATCCCACCGCCAAGCTGCTCGGCGCGGTGCCCTGCACCGCTTTCGCCGCCGGCGCGGTGGTCAACGGCGTGACCCTGCAGCCCAGCGCCAGCACCACCGGATGCTTCCCGGTGCCGGTGCGGCAGTCGGTGCAGACCATCCCGGTGATCGTCACGGTGCCGCACGGCGTGGCGCCGCCAGCCGGCGGCTTCCCGGTGGTGATCTTCCAGCACGGCGTCACGCGCAACCGCGAGGACGCACTGGCGGTCGCCGACAGCCTCGCCGCGGCCGGCTTCGTGGTGGTCGCGGCGGACCTGCCGCTGCATGGCGTGGCGCCGACCAACGCGCTGCTCGGCGGCGGGCCTGACCCGTTCTACCGCAACCAGCTGTTTGCCGGCACCGGCGCCGCCGCGCTGATGACCGGCGAGCGCACCTTCGACCTGGACCTGGAAAACAACGCCACCGGCGCGGCGGGGCCCGACGGCATCCCCGACTCGTCCGGAACCTGGTTCATCAACCTGCAGAGCCTGATCAGCAGCCGCGACAACGTGCGCGAGGCGGTGGCCGACCTGGCGGCGCTCGCCAACTCGATCAAGACCAACGGCATCCAGGTGCTCGGCACCGGCCCGCTGCCGGTCAACCCGAACCGGATCGGCTATTTCGGACACTCGCTCGGCGCCATCGTCGGCTCCACCTTCCTGGCCGAGGACACCGACGTCCAGGCCGCCGTGCTGGCCAACCCGGGTGGCGGCGTGTCCAAGCTGCTGAATGCTTCCGGCACCTTCGGCCCCGTCATCGCCGCCGGGCTGGCGGCGGCCGGCGGGCCGCAGCAGGGCACCGACGACTACGAGACCTTCCTGCGCTTCTCGCAGACGCTGTCCGATGCCGGCGACCCGATCAACTACGCCGCCGGCGTGCACGGCGGCCACGCGGTGGACCTGATCGAGGTGATCGACGACACCGTGGTGCCCAACTCGGCGCTGTCCACCTGCCCGTCCACGCTCAACCCGGCGACCGTCACCTCCACCCCCAACTTGCTGAGCGACTGTCCGCAGGTGGTGATCCCCGGCACCGCAGTGGTGGAGCAGGATTACACCATCGAGCCCGGCTACCTGTCCGGCACCAACCCGCTCTACCAGGCGATGGGGCTGACCGTGGACGGGCCGCTGACGCCGCCGGTCAACACGCCGAACGTGATCACCGGCGCCAGCCTCGGCTACGTCGTGCAGTTCGCGCAGGGCACGCACGGTTCGGTGCTCGATCCGACCGCCTTCCCCGCGGTGACGCGCGAAATGCAGAGCGAGGCGGCGCAGTTCCTGGCCTCCGGCGGACAGTGCCTGCCGATCGGCGTCGGCGCGAGCTGCGTGGCGGGGCCGTGAAGCAGGCATGAAGCGCGGCTGAGTTGCGCCCGACGGCGCTGGCCGGGCGCAGGCGGATACAATGCGGGCACGCCTGTCCGGAAAAAGTGCCAGCATTGGAGCACAGACCCGAAAAATCCGATGGCCAGGCCCTGCGCATCGGCGCCGTCGCCAAGCTCGCCGGCCTGCCGGAATCCACCATCTCGCAGTGGGAATCCGTCCACAAGGTGGTGCGTTCGGCCTGGACCAGCCAGGGCGAACGCGTGTACTCCGCTGCAGACGTCGAGCGGCTGATCCTGCTGCGCATCGCGGTGAACCAGGGCAACGCCATCGCCAACGTCGCCCGCCACAGCAATGTGGAGCTGTGCGACCTGGTGCTGCTCGGCTCCACTTCCAAGGCCGGCAGCGCCGGCGATTTCCGCATGGCGGTGGTCGGCCCGCTGCTCGCCGCCCAGCTCGAGCCGGTGCTGCAGAACCTGCTGCAGATCCGTTGCGCCGGCACCTTCGCCACGCTGGCCGAGCTGCTCAAGTCGCCGCAGCGCGAGACGTTCGACCTGGTGCTGGTGGACCAGCCGAACCTGCAGCTCGAGCAGATCTCCGCACTGCTCGGCACCTTGCAGGACCTGCGGCCGCGCCTTCTCGCCGTGGTCTACACCCTGGCCGGCGTGCACGACCTCTGGAAGCTGGACCAGAACCGCGTGCTGCGCATCCAGCGGCCGCTGGAACCCGAGGCCGTGGTGCGCACCTGCCTGGTGCGCCTGGTGCAGGACCTGCGCGGCAAGCGCGACTGACGGTGCCAAGCTGCCCCAGGCGGCGCCGACTCCCGCGCCGCGCCGACGCAGCCCGCCGCGTACCGCCGCGCTTTCAGGGGCAGGGGTAGGTATAGCGCCGGTGGATGGCCTCGATCTCGTCGAGCACCGCCGGCTCCAGCGTGACCCCGATCGACGCGATGTTCGACCGCAGCTGCTGCATGGTGGTGGCGCCGATGATGGTGGCGGTGAGGAACGGCCGCGTATTCACGTAGGCCAGCGCCATCTGCGCCGGGTCCAGCCCGTGGCCGTGCGCCAGCGCCACGTACTCGGCGATGGCGCGGTCCGCCTGCTCGCTGTTGTAGCGCGAAAAGCGCGCGAACAGCGTCACCCGCGCCTCCGGCGGCCGCGCGCCGTTGAGGAACTTCCCCGACAGCTTGCCGAACGCCAGCGGCGAATAGGCCAGCAGGCCCAGCTTCTCGCGGTGCGAAAACTCCGCCAGCCCGGTCTCGAACGAGCGGTTGAGCAGGCTGTAGGGGTTCTGGATCGACTGCGGGCGCGGCAGGCCGTGCTCGCGCGCCAGCCGCAGGTATTCGGCCGCGCCCCAGGGCGTCTCGTTGGAGATGCCGACATGGCGCACCTTGCCGGCCTTGACCAGGTCGCCCAGGGCGCGCAGCGTCTCCTCGACCGGCGTGGACACCTCGTCGGCCTTCGGGCGGAAGCCGAGCTGGCCGAAGTAATTGGTCGCGCGCGCCGGCCAGTGCACCTGGTAGAGGTCGATGTAGTCGGTCTGCAGGCGCTTGAGGCTGGCGTCGCAGGCCGCCAGCACGTTGGCGCGATCGAGCTTGGGGCCGCCGCGGATCCACTTGAAGTCGCCCGGCCCCACCACCTTGGTGGCGAGGATGACGTCGTCGCGCCGCGCGCGCTTCTTGAACCATGTGCCGATGTACTGCTCGGTGCGCCCCTGGGTTTCGGCGCGCGGCGGCACCGGGTACATCTCGGCGGCGTCGATGAAGTTGATGCCCTGGGCCAGCGCGTAGTCGAGCTGCTCGTGCGCCTGCGCCTCGGTGTTCTGCTCGCCCCAGGTCATCGTGCCCAGGCAGATGCGGCTGACCTGCAGGCCGGTGGTACCGAGCGGGCTCGTTGGCATTGACATCGTTTCAGTCCTCGTCGTTGTCGTCTTGTTGCGGGCGCCGGCGCGCCAGGCGCCGCACCGCCGGCTTGAGCGTGGCTTCCATCGCCTGGTCCATGTGCTGGCCCGGCACCACCAGGGTGGTGGGGCGCGACAGGAAGGCGTCGGGGATGCGTTCCAGCAGCCGGCCGATATTGGCCTCGACCCGCGAGTTGAGGCGGAAGTTGATCACCACCAGGCTCTCGTGCTGGCGCGGGATGTCCTGCTCCATGAACGGATTGCTGGTGTCCACCAGCGGCACGCGCTGGAAGTTCACGTCGGTGCGCGAGAACTGCGGGGTGATGTAGGTGACGTAATCCGGCAGGCGGCGCAGGATGGTCCTGGCGACGTCGTCGACCTTGTGGCCGCGGGCGTCGCGGTCGCGCCTGATCTTCTGGATCCATTCCAGGTTGACGATCGGCGTCACGCCGATCAGCAGGTCCACGTGGCGCGCCACGTTCACCTCGGAGGTCACCAGGCCGCCGTGCAGCCCTTCGTAGAACAGCACGTCGGTGTCGGGCGGCAGCCGCACCCAGGGCGTGAAGGTGCCGACCGCCTGGTGGGCTTCGCGCGCCTCCTCCTCGGTATGCAGGTAGCGGCGGGTGACGCCGGTGCCGCGCGCGCCGTAGTCGCGGAACAGCCGCTCCAGCTTGTCCAGCAGGTTGGCGCCGGGGCCGAAATGGCTGAAGTTCTCGCCGCGGATGCGCGCCTTTTCCACCAGCGCCTGCATCTGCTCGCGGTCGTAGGCGTGGTAACTGTCGCCCTCCACAAAGGCGGCCTTGAGCGACAGCGCCTCGAAGATGCGCCGGAACACCGCGCGCGCGCTGCTGGTGCCCGCCCCGGATGCACCGGTGACCGCGATGATGGGGTGCTCGGCGGACATGGCGCGCGGCCTACACGCGCTCGTAGTCGAGGTCGAACACGGCGTGGCCGGCGCGCAGCCCGCGCGCCTCGAAGCGCGTGGTCGGCCGCGTGGCCGGGCGTGGCGCAAAGCCGGCCGCGGCGGTATTGCGCAGGCGCGGCTCGGCCTGCAGCACGGCCAGCATGTGCGCGGCGTAATCAGCCCAGTCGGTGGCCAGGCGCAGGCGGCCGCCGGCGCGCAGCGCCTGCGCCAGCAGGGCGGCGAATCCCGGCTGGATCAGCCGCCGCTTGTGGTGGCGCTTCTTCGGCCATGGATCGGGGAACAGGATGAAGATCTCGTCGACGCTGCCGGCGGGCAGGCCCTGCCGCAACACCTCCACGGCATCGGCGCAGATCACCCGCACGTTGCCCAGCCCCGCCGCGGCCAGGTCCTGCAGCAGCCGGCCGACGCCCGGCCGGTGCACCTCGATGCCGAGGAAATCGGCATCGGGGCGGCCGCGCGCCGCGGCCGCCAGGTGCGCACCGCTGCCGAAGCCGATTTCCACCACCAGCGGCGCGCTGCGGCCGAACATCTGCGCGGGCACCAGTGGAGTGTGGCCATCGAACTCCACGCCATAGCGCGGCCACAGCTCTTCCAGCGCGTGCTTCTGCGCCGGCGTGATGCGGCCCTCGCGGCGCACGAAGCTGCGGATCGCGCGCATCGGCGCGGCCGGCGGCTGGCCGTCGCTCACCGGCTCGTTGCCTGCGGAGGACATGGCGGGGGCTTGGACCGCGACGGATCGGCCGGTGCGGAGCGGGCCGTTCAGGCCAGCGTGCCGTCGAGCGGCGAGGAGGCCGAGGCGTAGCGGCGGCGCGGCATGCGCCCGGCGAGGAAGGCCTCGCGCCCGGCGACGATGGCGTGCCGCATGGCGCGCGCCATGCGCACCGGGTCGCGCGCCTCGGCGATGGCGGTGTTCATCAGCACGCCCGAGCAACCCAGCTCCATCGCCACCGCGGCGTCCGAGGCCGTGCCCACGCCGGCGTCCACCAGGATCGGCACGCCGGCGTTCTCGACGATGGAGAGGATGTTGTAGCGGTTCTGGATGCCGAGGCCCGAGCCGATCGGCGCCGCCAGCGGCATCACCGCCACGCAGCCCATCTGCTCCAGGCGGCGGGCG
This sequence comes from Nevskia sp., assembly GCA_016779605.1. Classification (GTDB taxonomy): domain Bacteria; phylum Pseudomonadota; class Gammaproteobacteria; order Nevskiales; family Nevskiaceae; genus Nevskia. The sequence goes on from JADHNH010000081.1 coordinate 12,926, forward strand.
ATGATCGGATCGTCGCTGGTGTAGACCATCACCTGGAAGCCGTCCTTGACCAGCTGCTCGGCGGCCGACAGCGTCGCCGTGATGTCCGGGTACAGGGTCTTGGGATCGCCCAGCACTTCCAGCTTGACCAGGCTGTGGCCATCGAGCAGCTCGCGCGCCAGCCGGCAGGTGCGCACGGCATCCTCGGCGGTGTAGCAGCCGGCGGTATTGGGCAGGATGGTGAAACGCTCGGGCGGCAGCACGTCGAGCAAGCTCGGCTCCGACGGGTTCTGGCCGATGTTGGTGCGGCGGATGGCGACCGTGACGATCTCCGCACCGCTGGCTTCCACCGCCCGGCGGGTCTCGTCGAGGTCCTTGTACTTGCCGGTGCCGACCAGCAGGCGCGACGAATAAGCCTTGCCGGCGATGATCAGTGCGTCTTCGGCGTGAGACTTGGGATGTGCTTGGGTCATGGCGCTTATTCTACCGCCGGGCGGTGGAACGGCGCCCATGGCACTGCGCCGCGGACCTTTGCCGGTAGTGAGCTGCTCTTGCGACGACATCGAGTCATCGCCGGCTCAGCTTGCCTGGATAGAACATCGCTGCCATCCCTGGCGAGGCGTCGCGGGTTCGGGAAACCCCGGCCCGGCCATCCTGGCCGGGCGTGATTCGCTGCCGGCGATGACATCGAGTCATCGCCGGCTCAGCTTGCCCGGAACGAACATCGCCGCCATCCTTGGCGAGGCGTCGCGGGTTCGGGAAACCCCGGCCCGGCCATCCTGGCCGGGCGTGATTCGCTGCCGGCGATGACATCGAGTCATCGCCGGCTCAACTAACCTGGAAAGAATATCGCCGCCATCCCTGGCGAGGCGTCGCGGGTTCGGGAGAGCCCGGCCCGGCCATCCCTGGCCGGGCGTGATCCGCTGCCGGAGATGACATCGAGTCATCTCCGGCAGCGGATCACCCTCCTCCGATCGCTTTGACGATTTCGGCCTTGTCTTCGGCGGCCAGGCGCACCTGCTGCCAGCGGCTGCGCGGAACGATGTCGCCGTTGAGTTCCACGGCGATCCGCTGGCCGCCCAGCCTGAGCGCTTCGACCAGGGAAGCGATGGTTGAGCCGTCCGCGATGGCGGTCGGCGTGCCGTTCAACAGGATTTGCATGGGACGCGGGTGCTGTTGCCGGCCGTCATTCTACCCCGCAGACCGGCCGCGCCAAGCGCCTCAGCGGGTCGGCAGCTGGAAGCCGTCGTTCAGCGTTTGCAGAAAGGCGATCACGTCATCGATTTGCGCGTCGGTCAGGGCCGGCGGGTCGCCGATCGAACGCATGAACCCGGCCCTGAATGAAGAAGGGCGGGCCAAAAACCGGCCCGCCCTTCGGAACCTCGTCACAACGGCTGGATCAGTTCAGCGGCACCGCGGCCGACTTCGGAGTCCACACGCTGGTGCAGCCGGGCGCGGTGACGCCCTGCGCGCATCCGCCAATCGGCGGGTTCGACAGGTCCACCGCCACCAGGTACAGGTTGCTGCCGCCGTCGGCCAGCATGTAGCCGATGTTGTGCACCTGGTCGATGCCCAGCGCCGCCGGGTCGCCGCGGATCAGCAGCTGGTTGCCACCAACCTGCGGGGTGACCGCTGCGGCGATGGCATAGGCCGAAGAGGCGTCAGCCGTAGTGCCCGAGCCGGGCTGGCCGTTGTTGTTGAGGTTGCCGGTCACCGTGGCCATGGGGAGCTGCAGCAACCAGAAGTTCTGCCCCTCCTCGTCGGCGATCAAGGCTTGGTGTGTCGTCGTATTCATTACCGCCTGGCCGCCAGGCCCTTCGCCGACCGGGCCGGTAAAGCCCAGACCCTGCACCACGATATACGGCGCAGAAGCCGGAGTCTGGCTGGCGCCGTTGAAGTTCAGCACGAAAGCCACGTTCTCGAATTCCGGAGTCACCACAATGAGGTTGGTGTTGGAATCGAAGGCGTTGCCGTCGGTGATCGCGTAGGGATATCCACCGCCCTGGTCTGGCAGCGTGGGGAAGGCAACCGCCACCAGCGGACGCGCCGTGCTCGAGGTGTCGATCGTCTCGTGATGGCCATCGCAGGCGATAAACAACAACTGCGTGGTGAAGTTCAGCGACAGCGAATCGGTGCAGACCGTCGAAACCACCGAGTTCGACTCGAAGCTTGGCGTAGCGGTGGTCATGTCCAGCAAGCCGATGGTCGACAGGCCCGCAACCACCGCGACCTTGGTGTTGGGGTTGTAGATGATGCCGCCGCGGCCGGCGTCGATGCCGGTGGCCTGGATGCCGTTCACCACGATCTGGGTGGTGTCCGACGGAGTATTCGCGATCTCGACGAACACGTTGCCGCTATTGTCGACGCACTCGATGAGGAATTCCTTGTCGTTGGCGTCGTAGGTGATCGCCTCGGCCCGCGTGCACTTGTTCAGCGAGATGCGGTGGCCGGTGCCGGTGGCATTGGGCTTTACCGCAGTCGCTTTAGCGATGGCGGGCGTCACGTCGGACTGGTTCACGATGGTGAACTGCAGGTTGCCGCTGCCATCGAGCGTGTCGATCGGCACCCACACGGTGTTGTTGACCGGATCGACGCCGACCAGGCTCTGGCCGGCCGGCGAAACCGCGGCGACCGGGGGCGGAGTCGTCGCAGCACCGGGAGGATTGTTATTGTCGTCGCAGGCCGCGACGAACAGCGAAATCAGGCCCAAGGCGCAAATCGACCGGGCACCGCGTGCGAATTTCTTCAGCTCCATCGTTCTTTACTCCCTTGTTCGTCCGTCCAGTCTTTCGGTTAGCTTACATCAGAATTTCGACTTCTAGCTTGCGCGCTTCGCACGTTCGGAATTGTGAATGACCGCACATTCGATTCCGACGTGGTGCAGGATTCAACGGCGCTTCTGCGCGCCCTCCACGCGGTTTCGTCCGTTCTGCTTGGCGTTATACAGCGCTTCGTCGGCACGCTTGATCCAGTCTTCGAGCGTTTCGCCGGCAAACTCGGCGGCGCCGATGCTGAGGGTGACGCGCCCGGTGCCGGCGATGTCGGCTGACTCGCAGGACCGCCGCAACCTCTCGGCCAGGGTCATGGCGTCGGCCAGCGCGGCCGACGGCGCCAGCACCACGAATTCCTCGCCGCCCCAGCGGAACAGCCGGTCGGAAGGACGCAACTGGCCCTTCAGGATTGCCGACACCGCCTTCAGCGCCGCGTCGCCGGCGGCGTGCCCCAGGCGGTCGTTGATCGACTTGAAGTGGTCGATATCCACCAGCAGCAGCGACAGCCTCGACAAGTCGCGTTCCACCCTGGCCATCTCGGTGCCCACCACTTCGGAGAAGTAGCGGCGGTTGTAGGTGCCGGTGAGAGCGTCGGTCAGCGCGGCTTGCTCCAGCTGCTGGCGCAGCACGTAGGACCGCGCGTATTCTTGGTGCATGGCATGCTGGACGATCGCGGCGATGGCAGCGGCCGGCCACAGCAGCACGGCGTAATGGCCCTGTTCGAAACCCGCGGCCGGCAGCAGCAGGCCCAGCAGGTTGGGCAGCAGCGCCGCGGCCACGTGGAAGGCGACCACCAGCTGGTAAGAGCAGCCGCGCAGCACGACCAGGCCGACGAGCTGGAAATACATGAATCCGCCGATGCCGTAGGCCATGCCGCCCTTGAGCCGCAGCAGGATCGCAAAGAACACCAGCAGGCCGATCAGCGGCGCCGCAAACAGCATCAAGGTCATCGTCTGGCGGTCGGTGACGACGTTGCGGGTGCCCAGCGGGATCAGCGCGAGCGTGAACATCAGCAGGCGCAGCGGCAGGGTTGCGCGCGCGCCCACCGGATCGATCACGTAGTCCCAGGCCCACAAGGTCAGGCCGACCAGGCCGAAGATCGCCAGCATGCGCAGGGCATAGCGCTCGTGCTCGCGGAACTTCGCGGTCAGGAACGCGGCGTCGGACTTCGGAAACACAAGCATCCTCACCCCCAGGTTTTCGCGTGCCGCGCGGAGCAGCGGCTTCTCGTGGCCGTGTTTGCCGCACAGATCGCCACCGGCCGCGGCACCCCAGTAAATCCGCGGCAGGACGAAACGATGGTAGCGGATGGCGCGGGCCGGGCAGGCCGGAGGGAGATGAAAACTCTACAGCGGCAGGACGGTCGGCGGCGGACAGGATGGACTCGCTGCCGCCCCAGCATGCCGAGATATGAAAGGCCCGGCCTGCGTTATGCGGGCGGACCGGCAAGGATTGAATGAATTGGAATTTAGCGGCGCGCGCGATGTTTTTTGAAAGTTACTAAACTGCTCCGGTTTGATCGCAGCAATGCGTTTGAACCCTCCAATGCGTACGAACAAATGGGCGATTACACAGAAACGAGCCCAGGCACAGCAGGGAAGTGATGCAGCAGCTTGTGGACATCGTTGGGATCAGAAGTCACCACACGATCGCCACGAGTTGCCGCAGAAGCAACGACGATTGCATCAATTGGACTGGCGCCAGCAACCGCTCCCACCGCCACTCCGGCACTTCGTGCAAGTGTTTCGTCGGTCGACTCGACGTTGCACCACTGCAGAAGTTTCGAGATGAGCGCGCTGCGCGGCCCGCCCCGCCACACTTCGGCGAGTACGACGGCCGGCACCGTTAGCGTGTCCCCCCGATTGGCTGCGCCTTTGAGGAGCGCCAGGAACTTCCGCTGCCCTTTTTCGAAGGCGATAAACGCACCCGAATCCAGGGTCAGCCCGGCCATAGCTGATCCGCCGCCTGCATTTCATCTTCCGAAATGACGCCGTGAGTGACTTCATGCTCGGCGACCAAGGCCAGCAATCCTTCGCGACGGCGCCTCAGTGCCAGTGCCTCCGAAACAACCGAGCTTAACGAACGCTTCTCGCGGCGCGCCGCAGCGCGCGCAGCATTGAGCTCGATGCGTTCTACAGTCACCGAAATTTTGCTGAAAGATGGGGCGCGAGGCTTTGAGCGTTTATTCATAGCCCAATCCTACCCCCGGTAGGAGTCACGTAGCAATGGTGCAGCGGCATCATAGCGGGTAATATCGGCACGCATCAGTTCCGAAGACCTCGGCAAAGGCGTGCTTTAGGCTTGAAAGGTTTTGATGCCAAATCGCTGCCAAGATATTATAGCTATCAGATAGGTGTTTGATTTTTATTGATGTGCGGGTGTAGTTCAATGGTAGAACTGCAGCTTCCCAAGCTGCTAACGTGGGTTCGATTCCCATCACCCGCTCCATATCCTTCACCGCACCCGGATAGCGCCCCGGGGCCGCTGGCGCGGCCCCAACGTGGGTTGCGCACCCCATCCTGGGGTGCG
>JADHNH010000082.1 GCA_016779605.1 Nevskia sp.
GCCCCTCACCCGCGCCTGCGGCGCGGCCTCTCCCGGAGGGAGAGGCGTGTGGCGTTCGTGAAAAGTGCTGCGATCGCTTAATCCACCAGCGACGTAATCACCAGATCCGCCAGCCGCTGCAGGCGTTCCATGTGGTAGGTCTCTTCCATCAGGCCGGTGGAGAGGAACGAGAACGTCAGGTCCAGCTCCGGATCCACCCAGAAGCAGGTGGAGCCCGCGCCCCAGCCGCAGAAGGCATTGGCGCTGGAGAAGTTGCTCATCGGTCCCGGCTGGATGCCGACGCCGCGGGTGAAGAAGCCGATGCCGATCGACGCCGGCCAGGGCTCCCAGCCGCGCGTGTCGCGCGCGTAGTCGAACAGCACGTTGGGCTTGTCGCCGGTGAAGTTCTGCGTGCAGTAGGCGAGCGTGCGCGGCGACAGAATGCGCACGCCGTCGAGCTCGCCGCCGTTGCGCAGCATGCTGGCGAAGCGGTGCAGGTCGTCGATGGTGGTCAGGTAGCCGCCGGCGGGGATTTCCGCGCCCTTGATGCCCAGCACCGCGCCGACGCCAACCACCTCGGCGGGCGCGAACATGCCCGGGGTGTCATAGCAGGCCACCACCGGGCACTGCCGCGCCAGCAGGTCGTCGCGCGGGCCCAGGCTGGTGTTGTTCATGGCCAGCGGGCGGAACAGGTCTTCGGCGATGATCTGGGTGAAGCTGCGCTTGCCGCCGTCGACGCGGCGCACCATCTCCGCCATCACCGAATGCGCCGCGATGATCGAGTAGTTCACCCGCTCGCCCGGCACCGATTCCGGCCGCTGGCTGCCGATGTAGGCGGTGAGGCGCTCGATGCTGGTGAGGGTTTCCACCGGCACGCTGGGGATCGCCGACATGATGCCGCTGGTGTGCGTGAGCAGGTGGAACAGCGTCATCTGGCGCATGCCGCGGTCGCGGAATTCGGGGATGATCTCGCCGATCTGCATGTGCAGGTGGAGGTCGCCGCGTTCGACGCGGTTGAGCACCACCGCGTTGGTGAACTGCTTGCCCACCGAGAACGACACGAACACGTCGCTGTCCTTGAGCTTGCGGCCGGCCGCGCGGTCCGCGTAGCCGTGCACCGTGCGCAGCGCCAGGCTGCCGCGCCGCGCCACGCACAGGGCGGCGCCGTCGTAGCGCCGCGCGGCGATATCCGCCTCGATGCGCGCGCCCACGCGCGCCAGACGCTGCGGGTCGAAGCCAAGCTTGTCCGGGGTCGCCACTTGTTTATTCTCCAGGTTATTGGTGCCGGCGGCCGCCGGCCAGGGCGCATTGCGGTCCGCGCGCCGGCCGCATCATAGCAACCGGCGGCAAGCCTGGCGCGCTACCGCACCGATGCGCGCAGCCCGGCCTCGGCGAAGCGGATCACGCGCTGCAGCACGTCGTCGGTATCGGCGTCGTCGCAGCGGCCGCCGGACAGGCGGTCGGCGCGGCCGGTGGGCGCCATCATGGTCATGGCCACGCCGACCGAGAACAGGTAGCCCCACACCGCGTCGGGCCGCGACAGGCCCGGCAGCACCACCTGCAGCGCGTCGATGAAGCGCAGCGCGAACGCGTCGAAGTGGTGCGACATGAGCTGCTTGTCGCGCTCCTCCTGGCTCACCGCCACCGACATGATCAGCCGCGAGAAATGATGCGTGCCCTTGAGCGCGTCGCGGCCCAGCTCGACCGTCGGCCGCAGCAGGATTTCCAGCAGCACCGCCAGCTCCGGCACGCCCCTGGCCATGGTCTCCTCGAGCCGCCGCAGGCGCGCCTGGTTCAGCTCGGCGGAGCGCCGCGTGAACACCGCCTCGAACAGCTTTTCCTTGGTGCCGAAATGGTAGTGCAGCAGCGACTGCACCACCCCGGCCCCCTGGGCGATGGCGCGCATGCTGGTGGCGGCGAATCCGGAAGCGGCGAACAGCCGCTCGGCGGCGTTCAGGATGGCGTCGTGGCGGTCCACCGCAGCCGGGTCCGCCGAGGCGGACGAGCGGCGCGGGGTGCCAACCGGACGCCGCGCGCTGCGTGCGAATTGTTTGTTTTCCGGCTGCATCGGGGGAGAGTTTATCTGTTGACTGGGTTGTCGAACGGCCCGTCGCCTGGGCTGTTGGCCGGGGCGGCTTGCCCCTTCGCTTACTTTTCCTTAGACTGATCGAACAGTCAAGACGCATGCGCCGTCGCCGCCGGCCGCGGCGCAGCTGCCCGGCGAGCGCCGGGCCGCAGGCGTCCTTGCCGAACGGCCAATACTCCGGAGGAGATCGTCGTGCCCGAAACCGTCAAGTTCAACAGTTGCGGCGAGACCTGCGTGGGCGTGCTGACGCGCCCGGAGGGAGCGCGCGGCGACGTGCCGCTGGTGATCATGGCCGGCGGCTGGTGCTACACCAAGGAAATCGTGATGCCGCACTACGGCAAGTTCTTCGAGGACCTGGGCTGCGCCACCCTGCGCTTCGACTACCGCAATTTCGGCGAGAGCGGCGGCCAGCGGCGCCAGCACATCAACCCCTGGAACCAGATCGAGGACTACCGCAACGCGCTGACTTTCGCCGAGTCGCTGCCGGGCATCGACCACCATCGCACCGGCGTCTGGGGCATTTCCTACAGCGGCGGCCACGCGCTGATCACCGCGGCGCTGGACCAGCGGCCGGCATTCGCCATCTCCACCATCCCGGTGGTGGACGGCTACCAGACCATGCGCCGCTGCCACGGCGAGATCCGTTTTGCGCAGCTCAACCGCCTGCTGGAGGAAGACCGCCGTGCGCGCTTCGCCGGCGAGCCGGGCGGATACATCGGCATGTCGCCGGAAAAGCTGGGCGAGGAGGCCTTCACCACCTGGCCGTTCCCGCACGTCTACTCCGGCTTTGCCGCGATCAAGAAGACCGAGGCGCCGCGGCACGAGCACCGCAACACCATCGAGTCCACCGAGCTGCTGCTGCAGTACCTGGTGAAGCCGTATTGCCCGCGCATCGTGGAAACGCCGGTGCTGATGACGCTGGCGGCGGGCGACAACATCACTTCGGCGGACCTGGAGGTGGAGGCGTTCAACGCCATCGCCAACCCGAACAAGGCGTTCGAGTCGGTGCAGGGCGTCGACCACATGAGCCTCTACACCAACCGCGAGCACCTGGGCAAAGTCGGCCGCGTGCAGGCGGCCTGGCTCAAGCAGACGCTGGCGAAGCTCGGCGGAGGCTAGGCCGGCGGCGCCGCGATCGGATAGGCTGCGAAGGCCGGCGTGGCGCCGGCTGCAGGAGCATGCCGATGAATTACGACCGGTATACGCAGCTCACCGTGACCGTCGCCGGGCGCATCGGCACGATCACGCTCAACCGGCCTGACAGGCTCAACGCCGTGAGCGCGGCGCTGCACACCGAGCTGGCGCGCATCTTCCGCGACGTGGAGGAAGATCCCGCCATCGACGTGGTCGTCCTCACCGGCGCGGGCAGCGCCTTTTGCGCCGGCGGCGACATCGAGTGGATGCAGGACGCCATCGACCGGCCGGAGACGTTCGAGCAGACGGCGCGCGAAGGCAAGCAGATCATCTTTTCGCTGCTGGACTGCGAAAAGCCGGTGATCGCCAAGGTCAACGGCCACGCGGTGGGCCTGGGCGCGACGCTGGCCCTGTTCTGCGACGTCATCTTCGCCTCGGAAAAAGCCCGCATCGGCGATCCGCACGTTTCCGTGGGCATGGTCGCCGGCGACGGCGGCGCGGTGATCTGGCCGCAGCTCATCGGCTACGCTCGCGCCAAGGAATACCTGATGACGGGCGACCTGATCAGCGCGCAGGAGGCGCAGCGCATCGGCCTGATCAACCACGTGCTCAAGCCCGAGGAACTCGATGCCGCGGTGCTGGCGTTCGCGAGCCGGCTGGCCGGCGGCGCGCTCAAGGCGATCCGCTGGTCCAAGGTTTCGGTCAACATCGGCCTGAAGCAACTCGCGCATTCGATCATGGACACGTCGATCGCCTACGAGGTGCTGACCAACGCTTCGGCGGACCACGCCGAGGCGGTGGCGGCCTTCCGCGAAAAGCGCAAGCCGCGTTTCACCGGGGCCTGAGGCGCCGGGACGAGTTCGATGGCCGCAACGGCCGACGATCGCGCCGCGCGCCGATGAGCGCGAACGTGCCTGCGCAGCGGATTGGCATCCCCGCGCGGCGATTGGCAAAATTGACTACTGTCCGGCTTGGCCACGGAAGCGGCGGCCGGCGTCCGACGGCAACGGCTTTTTCGCCAATGCCCGGCCCTGAAACGGAGAATGGAATGCCCCTGACAGTGACCGCCGCCGCCCGGCGCATGGCGATCCTCAAGCTCATGGCCGAGCTCGGTTACCTGGAAGCCGGCGCCCGCATGAAGCTCACCGACCTGATGGCCGCCTGGACCCGGGTGGGGCTGCGTGCGGATGACCTGTCCACCGGGCTCAACGAATCCCTCGAGGACGGCATCCTGGAATTCAGCGCCGAGGCCGTGGACTCCGCGGTCTGGCTGACCCCGGCCGGCAAGGCCTGGAAGCCGGACCCGGAGTGCCGGGATGCCGACGGTCGAACGGCCGAACAGGTCCTGCAGGCGGCACTGCAGCGCAGCAGCGCAAGCGATGCGGCGCCGCCGTTCCGCGACCGCCGCAAGAGCTAGCGCCACGGAGGGCCCGACATTTTCAACGGCGTGAGCCGTTGAAAATGAAGGTCGTTGCGAATCACGCTTTCCGGCGGCCCTCGTCTGAACAAGTCCAGGAGGGACCTATTCAGAGTTTCCCGAGGGCAGCTCAGGCCGTTGCGGCATCCACGGTAGCCCCTGGCTGGCCGGCACGCCTCAACGATGTTCCTGCGGCGGCTCCTGGCGGCGCTCGCCGCCCTGCGGCGCGGCGTGCGGTGCCTGCGCAGGCGGGCGCGGCATCTGCTGCGGCATGACGCGCGGTGCCTCCGGCCCGCGCATCGGCCCCTGCGCCTGCGGCCGGCCGAATTCCTGAGCCGGCGCGCGGGGCGCCGGCGCGTAAGCCGGCGGCCCGGCAGCGCCAGGGTGGAATTGCGGCTGCGCATGCTGCGCCGGCTGCGGTGAATAGGGCATTTGCGGCTGTGCGTGCGGCATCTGCGGCTGCGCATGCGGCATCGGCGCATTGTGCGGCGTACCGGTCAACGGCCTTGCACCTTGTTCGGACCGCATCGGGCCGGCGCCGCCCGGCGCGTTGTGCGGAGCAAAGCCGGCCGAGGGCATCGAGCCGCCGCCGGCGTGCGGCGCCATCGGCTGCCGGGCGGCCGCAGGGCCATGCGCCGGCCCTTGCGCCGGGCCACTCGCCGGGCCATGGACCGGGCCACGGGCCGGCCCATGGGTGATTGCCGGCGGCATCGGGCCGCCGGCGGCCCTGGCGCGCACCACGCCGGGGCCGCTGAAGGCAGCCGGCCGCGCCGTGGCCGCGATCGACGGGCGGCCGTGGTTGACCGACGCCAGCAGTGCGCGGTTGGACGAGGCTGCATGCTCGTGCTGCATTTGCGCCGCGGTCGCGGCGACATGGCTGTCATGCGCAGCCGCCAGCTCCTGCGGGCTCGCCTGCGCCCGCGTGCCGCCGGTGCCGCCGTTGTAGCTGACGCGGTTGTTGGTGACGTTGTTGATCACCGTGGTGTTGTTGTAGACGTTGTGGATGTTGGTGACGTTGACGTTGGTCACCGCGCGGTTGTAGGCGAAGTGGCCGTCGTCGCCCCAGCGGCCGCCGTCATAACCGGAGCCGAAGTAGCCGAAGCCGTAATTGACGCCGCCGTAGAAGCCGATGTGCAGGCCCCAGTAGCCGGCATGCCAGAGGTAGAGGCCGTCGCCCCAGCCCCAATAGCCCGGGGTCCACAGGTAGCCGGGCTGCGGCGCCAGCACCCAGGTGCCGGGCACCCAGTAATAGCCGTCGTCGCCATAGGCCCAGTAGCCCGGCGTCCAGATGTAGTCCGGCCCCGGGCATACCGGCTGTGCGTAGATCGGCAAGGGCGGCGGCGCGATATTGATCGACACGAACACGCCGGCGAACGAAGCCGCCGGCAACCATGCGAGCAGGGCCAGTGCCAGCGCACCGAGCGAACGCTTCATTCCATTCATGACAGTTTTCCTTGATGAGGCCGGGGACCAGGCTGCATGCAGGCTAGAACTGCGGGCCTGAACCGCCGCTGAAAGAGTTGTTCGAATGCGGGCCATGGACGGCGGCGAACGGGAGCGCCGCCACCTGCCGCATCCCGCGTCCATCGGCAGGGCGCCGCACGGGCGCGCTGCGGCGGGCGGGGTGCCGATATTTCCGACCGCGGGTGCGCGGCGCGGGTTCCGTCGGCCCGGGCCCTGGCGCCCGCTGCGCGCGACTGCCCGCGCGGCAACCCGGTTCAACACAGGCGGCCGCGCGGAGAGTATCTTTGCACGCAAGGTACCCGCATAAAGGGTGCGATCGGGGCCGCCATCGCCGGGCGGCGGACACTGTCCGGGAGTGCCCCGGGCGACCCGGCAAGCCAATGGCGCGTGCGCGGACTGCGGAATACGACTATGAAAACCTACGTGGTGACAGGGGCGGATCGCGGCATCGGCGAGGCCTTGTGCATCGAGTGCCAGGCCCGCGGCGACCGGCCGGTTGCCGCCTGCCTGGGCGATTCGGCGGCGTTGCGGGAGCACGGCATCGAGGTGGTGCCCGGCGTGGACGTCACCTCGGCGACGGCCGTGGCGGCGCTGGCGCAGACGCTGGCCGGCCGGCGGGTCGACGTGCTGGTGCACGTGGCCGGCATCGTCATCGAACGGCCGCTGGGCGCTTTCGACTACAGCGCGCTCCAGCGCGAATACGACGTCAACGCGCTCGGCCCGCTGCGCGTCACCGAGGCGCTGCTGCCGCTGCTGCACGCGGGCGCCAGGATCGGCATCGTCACCAGCCGGGTCGGCTCGATCGGCGAAAACTCCAGCGGCGGGCTTTATGGCTATCGCATGTCGAAGGCCGCGGCCAACATGGCCGGCGTGTGCCTGGCGCGCGACCTCTACGCCCGCGGCATCGCGGTGGGCCTGCTGCACCCGGGCAGCGTGCTCACCGAAATGACCCGCGGCCTGGCGGATACCGCCACGGTGGGAACGCTGGTGGAACCGGCCGTTGCCGCCCGCGGCCTGCTGGCGCGGCTCGACGAGCTCGACCTGGCCAGCACCGGCAGCTTCCGCCACGCCAACGGCCAGACGCTGCCCTGGTGAAGGCCGGGCGCGGCAGCCGCCCGCGCGCGGGGCACCGCAGCGCGGCCGCCGGCCGCCAATCGACAATCGGACAATCTGAGGAGGACAGCATGACCAAGATGTACGGCTTCATTTGCGCGCGGCGTTTGCCGACGGAATTCGACGCCCAGCGCGCGGTGCTTCAATGAGCGCCCCGGGCAAGCTTGCGGGGCGGCCGGCCCTGGTCACGGGAGGTTCTTCGGGTATCGGCGCCGGCGTTGCGCTGCGCTTCGCCGCCGAGGGCGCGCACGTGCTGATCGCCGACATCGACGACGCCGGCGGCGAAAAGCTGGTGGCGCAGATCCGCGCTGCCGGCGGCACCGCGCACTACCGTCACCTGGACGTGACCGACCGTGCCGCGGTGCGGCGCATGGTGCACGAGGCCGACCGCCTGCTCGGCGGCCTGAGCGTGCTGTTCAACAACGCGATGACCAACCCCAGCCACAGCTACACCGAGGACGAGCGCTGGAACCTGATGCTGGAGAGCGGCCTGTCCGCCTACTGGGCGGCGTCGGTGGAGGCCGCGCCGCTGCTGGCGCGTTCCGGCCACGGAGCGATCGTCAACAACGCCTCCATCGCCGGCGCGCGCCTCGGCCTGGAATTCGCCAGCGAGGCCTACAGCGCGGCCAAGGCCGGCGTGGTCGGCCTGTCGCGCAAGCTGGCCAAGCGGTTGGGCCCCGCGGTGCGGGTCAACACCATCTGCCCCGGCATCATCGAGACGCCGCGCTGGCGCACGCCGGGCGTGTCGGACGAGCCGAAGTTCGCGCAACGCTGGCGCCAGATGGCGCCGCTCAAGCGCTACGGCCGCACCGAGGAGGTGGCGAGCCTGGTGCTGTTCCTGGCCTGCGACGAGTCCTCGTTCATCACCGGCCAGGACATCGCCGTCGACGGCGGCTTCACCACCGCGTTCCACTTCGAGTCGCTGGCCTACGAGCCCGAAGCATAGGCCCAGGCTGGCGCGCGACCTTGCCGCGCGGACCGTTCAGTCGCGGTCCGCGCGGCCGGGCCGGAAAGATTACTGCGCGGCCGGAGCGGCGGCCGCCGCTTCGTCCTTCAACGCCTCGACCTGGATCGCCAGCGTCACCTTCGGGCTGCCGATCAGGTCCACGTACTTGTCCATGCCGAAGTCGCTGCGGCTGATTTCGCCGGCGGCGTCGGCGCCGCAGACCTCGCGCTTGAGCATCGGGTGCTGGATGCACTTGAAGGACTTGATCTTCAGCGCCACCGGCCGCGTCACCCCGTGCAGGTTGAGCTCGCCCACCACCCGCGCGGGCTTGCCCTTCTCGAACTGGATCTCGCCCTTGTATTCGGCGGTGGGGTACTTGGCCACGTCGAAGAAATCGGCGCTGCGGGTGTGCTCGTTGAGCTTGTCGTTGCCGAAGTCGATCGAGGCGGTGTCGATCACGATGTCGACGTTGCCGCTGTGGCCGGCCTTGTCCAGCAGCACCGCGCCGGATTGCGTGTGGTCGAACTTGCCGCGCCAGAACGAAATACTCTGGATGTGCGGCGTTTCGAAGCTGACGTAGGTGTGGGTGGGGTCGATGCTGTAATGGTCGGCGCCGGCCCAGGCGGCAGGGGCCAGGGCGGCGCAGGCGAGAACGGACAGGTGGCGGATCGTTTTCATATCATCGGACTCCTTGGTTTGTCTTGGGTGGCGCTACGTGCGGCGTATCAGTGCCCGCCGTGTGTGACGATGTGAAACTTCACGACGACCGGGTCGGCGACGCTGTCCTTCCAGTCCGGGCCGCCGATCTGGAAATAGCCGCGCGAGATCGGCACCTCGCCGTCGAACACGGTGGCGCCGCCCTGGTCGTGCACGGCGAGCGTCACGTGGATCGGCCGCGACTTGCCCTTCAGGCTCAGCGTGCCGTCGGTTTCGAATTTGCCGGTGCCGGCCGGTTTCAGCCCCTTGGCGTCGAACGTGGCCACGGGGAAGCGGCTGCTGTCGAACCATTCCGGCTTGCGCACCTCGCTGTTGTAGTCTTCGTCGCCGAGCTCGAAGCTCGCCGTGTCGACCTCGATGTGGGCCACCGCCTGGTCGGGCTTGGCCGGGTCGAACTGCACGCCGCCGGAAAAATGCCGGAACGGCGCCTCCACCGGCACGTTCATCTGCTTGAACTGCGCGGCCAGCGTGCTCTGCAGCGGGTCCAGGTCCGTGGCAGCGGCGGCCCATACCGCGGCCGCGGCAGCGGCCAGCGCGGCGCCGGCAACGATGCGGCCGCTCACCGGGCGCTCCAGCGCAGCATGCGGCGCAGGGTGTCGTCGCGGTCGACGAAATGGTGCTTGAGCGCGGCCGCCGCATGCAGCAGGAAAACGTAGAACAGCAGCCAGGCGTAGCCGCCGTGCAGCTCGGCCAGGAAGCTGCCCAGCAGCTTGTCCTTGCCGATCAGGTCGGGCAGCTTCAGCACGCCGAGGTAAACCACCGGCACCCCCTGGGCCGAGGTCATCAGCCAGCCCAGCATCGGCACCGCCAGCATCAGTCCGTACAGCAGCAGGTGGGTGGCGCGCGCCAGCGCCGCCTGCCAGGCCGGCATCGGTGCCAGGGGCGGCGCCGCATGGGTCAGCCGCCAGATGCCGCGCAGCGCCGCCAGCAGCAGCACCGTCATGCCGATCCACTTGTGGTAGGAAGCCAGCTTCAGCTTCTGCGGGCTGAACGGCAGGTCGGCGAAGATCAGGCCCAGCACGAAGCCGCAGGCGATCAGGCCGGCGACGATCCAGTGCAGCGCCATCGCCGTGCGCGTGTATTGCCGGGAAAGCTGGTCGTCGTCGCGCATGGTCTGGGTGTTCTTCGGGCAGGGATGGACAGGCGAAGGTCGAGCGCGCCGGCGGTGCGGTCAATCGCGCCCGGCGTGGGCCGCGGCAACGCTCTTGGGCACGCGCGCCGCCGCTTCGTCCAGCAAGGTGCGGATCGACACGCGCGACAGGGCGGTGCGCAGCGCCTCCTGCGGCTTGGCCAGCACGCACGACAGCGTGGCCTGGATGCCGGTGCCGAGCGGACACTCCGGGTTGGGGCTGATGCGGCCGACCGCGAACAGGTCGTCGTCGGCGCGGATGGCGTCGTACACCTCGAGCAGGCTGATCCGCTCCGGCGGCCGCGACAGGCGGGCGCCGCCGCCCGGCCCCAGCTGGGTTTCCACCAGCCCGGCTTCGCGCAGCATCGACAGCAGGCGCCGCACCAGCGCGGGATGGGTGTTGATGCTGGCGGCCAGCTCCTCGGAAGTGACCAGCCGTTCCAGCGCCAGGCTCATGAACGTCATGGCGAACGTGGCGACGGCGAAACGCGAGTTCATGGGGCCGGAGCTCTCATTGGGTAATCATTTTAGTAACTAATTGCCTTGCGTCAAGCGCGCCGGGTATTGACCTGCATCAAGTGCGCCGCGCCGATGCGGTTGGCGCCGCCGGGGGCAGCCTTTACACTTGCCCGAACTCTAGTGCAACACCCTGCGAGGGAACGAGCGTGAACCTGAACATTCTCCACGAAACCGCGGTCGCAATGGTGGCTCCCGGCAAGGGGCTGCTGGCCGCGGACGAATCCACCGGCACGATCAAGAAGCGCTTCGACAAGATCGGCGTCGAAAACACCGAGGCCAACCGGCAGATCTACCGCGACCTGCTGTTCACCACGGCGGGCTTCGAGCAGCACACCAGCGGCGTCATCCTGTACGAGGAGACGCTGTTCCAGAAGAGCCTCGCCGGCCAGCCGTTTCCGCAGCTGCTGGCGTCCAAGGGCGTGATCCCCGGCATCAAGGTGGACGAGGGCGCCAAGCCGCTGCCGGCGGGCGGCCCCGACGAAACCGTCACCGAGGGCCTCGACGGCCTGCGCGAGCGGCTGCAGAAATACAAGGCGGCCGGCGCGCGCTTCGCCAAGTGGCGCGCGGTCATCAGCATCGGCGCGCACACGCCTACGCACACCGCCATCCACGTCAACGCCCACGCGCTGGCGCGCTACGCGGCGCTGTGCCAGGAGGCCGGCATCGTGCCGATCGTCGAGCCGGAGGTGCTGATGGACGCGGACAACACCGTCGAGACCTGCGAGCGGGTCACCGAGTGGATCCTGTCCGCGGTGTTCGAGGAACTGTTCGTGCAGCGCGTGGCGCTGGAGGGCATGATCCTCAAGCCGAACATGGTGGTGTCCGGCATCAAGTGCCCGGTGCAGGCCGGCGTGGCCGAGGTGGCCGAGCGCACCATCAAGGTGCTCAAGCGCCACGTGCCGGCGGCGGTGCCGGGCATCGCCTTCCTGTCCGGCGGCCAGTCCGACCTGCTGGCCACCGCGCACCTCGACGCCATGAACAAGATCGGCGGCGTGCCGTGGAAGCTGACCTTCTCCTACGGCCGCGCCCTGCAGGCGGCCGCGCAGAAGGCCTGGAGCGGCAAGAACGTCGACGCCGGCCGCAAGGCGCACCTGCACCGGTCGAAGATGAACGGCCTGGCGGCGCTGGGCCAGTGGAGCGAGGCGCTCGAAAAGGCCGCCTGACCGGCGCGTGCAGCAACACGAGGGCGGACGCGCAGCGTCCGCCCTTTTTTCACGCCTGCAGGTTTTCCAGCAGGCGGCCGACGCGGCGTTCGGCCCAGCAGTCCATCGCCAGGTTCTCGATGAAGCCGCAATGGCCGCCGCGGCGGGTGGCGTCGAACGCGATCACCGAGCCTTGCGCCCGCAGGCCGGCGAAATCCCGGAACGGGATGACCGGGTCGTCCTGCGCAGTGACCACCGCCAGCGGGGCGGGTGCGCGCATCAGCATTGCCGGGGTCAGCGTGTAGGCGGCGAGGTAATCCTCGGCGGTCGCAAACCCGGTGAAGTCGGCGACGAAGCGCCGGGTGATGTCGACGAAGCGGCGCTCGCCGCGGTACGCGGCGAAGTCGTACAGCTCCGGCCACGCTTGCTGCTTGGCGCGCAGCGACTTGCGCCACTTGTCCATGAAGTAGCGGCGCAGGATGGCCGGGCCGGTGTCGATGGCTTCAAGCGTGGCGCCCGGGTTGATCGAGGGCGAGATGCCGATCGCCAGGTCCGGTGCCAGCCCCGCGGCCGGCCCCAGCAGGCCGACGCGCAGGGCGAAGTTGCCGCCCAGCGAAAAGCCGGTCACACACCAGGGCCGCGCGCCGTCCAGCTCGCGGATGCGCCGCAGCGCGCCCAGCACCTCGTCCATCCGTGCCGAATGGAACGGCTCGGCGTTGAGCGCATGGGTGCCGGCGTGGTCGCGCAGGTTGAGGCGGAACACGTTCCAGCCCTGCGCGTAGAGGTGGCAGGCCATCGAATACAGGTACATCGAATCGTGGCTGCCTTCCCAGCCGTGGATCAGCACCGCCAGCCCGTGCGGGGCCGCGGCGTGGCGCGAGTGGAAGCCGGTCAGGCGCACGCCGTCGCCGCAGTCGAGTACCTGCGGCTGCGCCGCCGCTTCCATGCGGTTGCCGGCGCGCCGCCAGCGGCGCCGGCGCGGGCTCTTGGCGGCCAGCACCGACTGCAGCTGCGGGTGTGCCAGCGGCCACGAGGGCCGGAAGCTGCCGGCGGCGTCGGTGCCCGCGGCGGTCATGCGCCCAGCAGGCTGCGCGCGATGCGCTCGTAGATGCGGCTCAGCGGTTCGAGGTCCGCAATGCGCACGTGCTCGTCGATCTTGTGGATGCTGCCGTTGATCGGGCCGATCTCCACAACTTCGGCGCCGAGCGGCGCCAGGAAGCGCGCGTCGGAGGTGCCGCCGCCGGTGAACAGCTCCGGCTGCACCGCGGCGATTTCGCCGATCGCCGCGCGCGCCGCCTCGATCAGCCGGCCCGCGCGGGTCAGGAACGGCTCGCCGGTGTGCCACCAGTCCGCCTGGTAGCGCGGCAGGTGGCGGTCGAGCACGGCGTGCACGCGCGCCTTCAGCCCTGCGGCGGTGGACTCGGTGCAGTAGCGGAAATTGAACACGGCGTCGGCCTCGCCGGGGATGACGTTGTTGGCGCCGGTGCCCGAGTGGAAGTTGGACACCTGGAACGAGGTCGGCGGGAAGCTGGCGTTGCCGGCGTCCCACTGCGTCGCCGCCAGCTCGGCCAGCGCCGGCAGCAGGCGGTGGATCGGGTTGTCGGCGCGCTGCGGGTAGGCGACATGCCCCTGGCGCCCGAACACGCGCAGGTTGCAGCCCAGCGAGCCGCGCCGGCCGACCACGATGCGGTCGCCCAGGCGCGCGTTGCTGGAGGCCTCGCCGACGACGGCGTAGTCCGGCCGCACGCCGCGATGGCGCAGCACCTCGGCGACATGGCGGGTGCCGTGGCGCGCCATGCCCTCCTCGTCGCTGGTCACCAGAAACGCCAGCATGCCCGGCAGCGGCCCGGCCGCCAGCAGCCGCTCGGCGGCGCAGACCATCGCCGCCAGCCCGGACTTCATGTCGGCGGCGCCGCGCCCGTACAGCAGGCCGTCGCGCCGCGACGGCGCGAACGGGTCGCTGGCCCAGTGCTCGCGCGGGCCGGGCGGCACCACGTCGGTATGCCCGGCGAAGATCAGCAGCGGGCCGGGGGCGGCGCCGGCACGCGTGGCCCACAGGTTGGTCACGCCTTCGCAGTCGAGCCATTCGATGGCGAAGCCGGTCCGCGCCAGGCGCTCGGCGATCAGCCGGCTGCAGCCGCCGTCGTCGGGCGTCAGCGAGCGGCGCGCGATCAGCGCCTCGGCGAGCAGCAGGGTGTCGGGGTCGGCGGTCATGGATGTGGGGCACTTGCACGGGCTTGCGGCCGGGAAACCGCGGCCGACGCCCTAAAATAAGGCAATGGCGATATCGTAAGCCGAATCCACCGGAGGCGCGCCGTGCCGGAATCCGAGCAGGTCTCGACCATTGCCCACGTCATCCAGCTCGCGGTGGCGCCGGTGTTCCTGCTGTCGGGCATCGCCGCGCTGCTCAACGTGCTGACCAACCGGCTCAACCGCATCGTCGATCGTGCGCGCGGGCTGGAAGCGGAATTGCCCACCGCCGCGCCGGGCCGGGCGGAAACGCTCGGCGCCAGCCTGGTGCGCCTGTCGCGGCGCGCCCGCCTGATCAGCCTGGGCATCGGCCTGTGCACCGCCAGCGCCATCCTGATCAGCTGCGTGGTGATCGTGCTGTTCGTCGACTCGGTGTTCGGCCTGCGCACCGCGGCGGTGGTGGCGACGCTGTTCATCGTCGCCATGACCGCCCTCACGGTCGGGCTGGTGTGCTTCCTGCGCGAGGTCCACCTGGCCACGCTGCACCTGCGTATCGGCGCCCCGGAACCGGAGAACACGCCGCCGTCCGCCGTGCTGGCGCCCGTCCGCAAGGACTGATCCGCCCCGGCCGGCGCTCCTCAAATATCCCGCAGCAGCTGGTTGATGCCCACCTTGGCGCGGGTCTGCGCGTCGACGCGCTTGACGATCACCGCGCAGTTGAGGCTGTAGCGGCCGTCGTCGCGGGGCAGGGAGCCGGCCACCACCACCGCGCCGGCCGGCACGCGGCCGTAGCTGGTCTGGCCGGTTTCGCGGTCGTAGATCGGCGTGCTCTGGCCGATGAACACGCCCATCGAGATCACCGCGCCCTGCTCGACGATAACGCCCTCGACGATTTCCGAGCGCGCGCCGATGAAGCAGTCGTCCTCGATGATGGTCGGCGCGGCCTGCAGCGGCTCCAGCACGCCGCCGATGCCGGCGCCGCCGGACAGGTGCACGTTGGCGCCGATCTGCGCGCACGAGCCGACCGTGGCCCAGGTGTCGACCATGGTGCCAGGGCCGACCCAGGCGCCGATGTTGACGTAGCTGGGCATCAGCACGGCGCCGGGGGCGACGTAGGCGCCCAGCCGCACCGCCGCCGGCGGCACCACGCGCACGCCGGCCTGCTTGAAGCGCGCGGCGTCCCAGTCCTGGAACTTGAGCGGCACCTTGTCGTAGCCGGCGAGCTGTCCCATCTCCACCGGCTCGTTGTCGTGGAAGCGGAAGTACAGCAGCACCGCCTTCTTCAGCCACTCGTTGACGCGCCAGCCGGATTCGCCGCGCTGGGCCACGCGCGCCTGCCCCGAGTCGAGCAGCGCCAGCGCGGCGTCGACCGCCTCGCGCACGTGCGCGTCGGCCGGCGTCAGCGCATTGCGCTTCTCCCAGGCCAGTTCGATGATGACTTTCAGCTGGGTTTCGGTCGCGTGAATGCTCGCGTTCATTGTTTTTTCAGGTGCGGCCGCGCAGGTTCGGCGTCGCTCAAGGTGCGCACCAGCACTTCGCGCAGCTCGTCCAGCATCTTTTCGCTGGTGATGGGCTGGTGCTGGCGGTCGGTGACGAAGAAAACGTCCTCGGCGCGGGCGCCGATGGTGTTGATCTTGGCGGCGTCCAGCAGGATGCCGCGCTTGTGGAACACCCGGCCGATCATCGACAGCAGGCCGGGCTGGTCCGAGGTGACCAGTTCCAGGATGGTGCGCTTGTGCGCGGTGTCCTGGCTGAAGTTGACGATGGTCGGGGTGTTGAAATGCTTGAGCCGCTGCGGCCGCCGGCGGTTGACGTCGACCACCGAGATGTCCGGGTCGGCCAGCACCGTGTGCAGGGATTCGGCGATCTCGCCGAAGCGGTGCGGGTTTTCGATCGGCTTGCCGTCGTTCTCGATCACCACGTACGAGTCGAGCACGTAGCCGTCGGCGGTGGTGTTGATGCGCGCGTCCAGGATGTTCAGCCCCAGCCGCGCCAGCACGCCGGTGGTGAGGCCGAACAGGTGGTCGCGGTCGCGCGTGTAGACGAACACGGTGGTGCCCTGCGAATCCACCGCGTCCACCAGGATCAGCGGCAGGCTGGCTTCGCCGGCCGCCATGATGGCCGGCAGGTGCCAGGCCAGCTCGGCCGGCGTGTGGCGCAGGAAGTAATCCGTTTCGAAGCGCTCCCACACCGCCTGCGCCTGCGCCGCGGCGACGCCGCGCTCGGCCAGCAGCGCCAACGCGTCATGGCGCCGCTGCTTGACCCGCTCGGCTTCGCTCAAGGGGTTGTCCAGCCCGCGCTCGAGCGCTTCGGACGAGGTGCGGTAGAGGTCGCGCAGCAGGCTGTCGCGCCAGGAATTCCACAGCGCCGGGTTGGTCGCGCGGATGTCGGCCACGGTCAGCAGCAGCAGGTAGTCCAGGCGGCCGCGGTCGCCGACGCGGCCGGCGAAGGCGTTGACGATCTCCGGGTTGGTGATGTCCTGGCGCTGCGCGGTCAGCGACATCGTCAGGTGGTTGCGCACCAGCCAGCAGACCAGCTCGGTATCGGCGTGCGACAGGCCGTGGTTCAGGCAGAACGTTTCCGCGTCGGCCGCGCCGAGCTCGGAATGGTCGCCGCCGCGGCCCTTGGCGAGGTCGTGGAACAGCCCGGCGATGTACAGCAGGTCGTGGCGCGGCACGCGCGCCATGATGCCGCTGTAGAACGGCAGCTCGTGGCGGAACTCGTCCATCGCCATGCGCCGCAGGTTGCGCACCAGGTACAGCGAATGCTCGTCGACCGTCAGCGTGTGGAACAGGTCGTACTGCATGTGGCCGATGACGTGGCCGAACTCGGGAAGGTAGCGGCCCAGCACGCCGTAGCGGTTCATCCGCCGCAGCGCGTGGGTCAGGCCGTGGTCGTGCTGGAACAGGCCGATGAACAGGGTGCGCGAGCGCACGTCCTCGCGGGCGGTGTCGATGCGGCGGCGGTCGCGGCGGATCAGCCGCAGCGTCGCCGCGCGCACGCCCTCGATCCCGGGATGCTGCTGCATCAGCGCGAACAGCTCGATCAGCGCCCACGGCTGGTTCTGGAAGACGTCGTCGGCGCGCGCCTCGATGTAGCTGCCGCGCAGCTGGAAGCGTGCGTTGAGCGGCTTGATTTCCGCTTCCTGGCCCTTGCGCAGGATGGCTTCCTCGAACAGCTGCAGCAGCAGGTCGTTGAGGCACGACAGCGACTTGATCGTGCGGTAATACAGCTGCATGAACTGCTCGACCGCCTTGTTGTGATCCGAGTCGACGTAGCCGAACAGCTCGGCGATCCTGATCTGGTGGTCGAACAGCAGGCGGTCCTCGTGGCGGCCGGTGATCATGTGCAGGGCGAAGCGCACGCGCCACAGGAAGTCCTGCCCGGCGAACAGCTCGTCGCACTCCTGCTTGGTCAGGAAGCCGCGGTCGCGCAGCTCGGTCAGCGACAGCTGGCCGAAGTGCCGCTTGGTGACCCAGGCGATGGTATGGATGTCGCGCAGCCCGCCGGGCCCTTCCTTGACGTTGGGCTCGAGCTTGTAGCCGGTGTCGTCGTACTTGCGGTGGCGCGCCGCCTGCTCGGCCACCTTGGCGCGGAAAAAGGCTTCCACCGACCACATCTTGTCCGGCGTCAGCGCCGCCTGCAGCGTGCTGAACAGGCTCAGGTCGCCGCACAGCGGCCGCGATTCCACCAGGTTGGTGATGACGGTGACGTCCTGCGCGGCGATTTCGGCGCATTGCTGCACCGTGCGCACGCCGCTGCCGACTTCCAGGCCGATGTCCCACAGGAACGCGAAAAACTGCTCCAGCGCCGCCTTGTTGGGCGCCAGCGCCGCCTCCTCGTGCAGCACCAGGATGTCGATGTCCGAGTGCGGCAGCAGCTCGCCGCGGCCGTAGCCGCCCACCGCCAGCAATGCCATGCCCCGGGCCGGCCCGGTGGCGGGGTCGTCCGGCAGGAACTGCAGCCAGGCCTGGTGCAGCACTTCGTCCACCAGGTGGGCGCGGGCGTGCACCAGGGCGTCGGAGGCGGTGCCGTCGTGGAACAGGCCCACCAGGCGGTCGCGGCCCCATTCCAGCGTCGCGCGGAACGCCGCCACCGGCTTGGCGCCGGCGGCGTTCAGGCGCGCGCGCACACGCCGCGCGGAAAACACCGCGGCGGCTTCGTCTTCGGCCAATTCGATTTCGGCGCCCATAAA
>JADHNH010000083.1 GCA_016779605.1 Nevskia sp.
TGCGCATGCGTCCGGGCGAGCTGCTGGTGCTGTTCAACGGCACCGGCGGCGAGTACGAGGCGGTGATCGAGTCGGTGGACCGCCGCGTCGTGCTGGTGCGCGTGGAGAGCTTCCGCGAGGTCGAGCGCGAGTCGCCGCTGAACGTGACCCTGGCGCAGTGCGTCTCCAAAGGCGAGCGCATGGACTACGCGGTGCAGAAGGCGGTGGAGCTGGGCGTGCAGCGCATCGTGCCGCTGCTGTCGTCGCGCGGCGTGGTGCGGCTCGACGCCGAGCGCTGGGAGCGCAAGCTGGCGCACTGGCGCGGCGTGGTGGCGGCGGCCTGCGAACAGTCCGGCCGCACGCGCGTGCCGCACGTCGACGCCGTACAGAAGCTGGAAGCCTGGCTGCCGTCGGCGCCGGCCGGGACGCGGTTGCTGCTGGCGCCGGAGGGCGCGGCCTCGCTGCGCCACGTGCGCGCCCCCAGCGCGCCGACCCTGCTGGTGGGGCCGGAGGGCGGCCTTGCCGAGGAGGAAATCGAACATGCCCGCCGCTACGACTTCCAGCCGGTCGGCCTGGGGCCGCGGGTGCTGCGTACCGAGACCGCGGGCGTGGCGGCGCTGGCGGCGATGCAGGCGCTGTGGGGCGACCTCGGGTAGACGGGATGCGAGGTGCCCCGGCCGGCCGCGGGGCGGCATAATGTGCGCATGCTCATCACCAACGCGACACTGATCAACGAAGGCCGCCGCTTCCAGTCCGACCTGCTGATACAGGGCGAGCGGATCGAACGGATCGCGCCGCAGATCCCGGCGCCGGCGGGTGTGCCGGTGGTCGACGCCGCCGGCAAGCTGCTGCTGCCCGGTCTGATCGACGACCAGGTGCATTTCCGCGAGCCCGGGCTGACGCACAAGGGCGACGTCGCCAGCGAGTCGGCCGCGGCGGTGGCCGGCGGCATCACCAGCTTCATGGACATGCCCAACGTCAACCCGCAGACGGTGACGCGTGCAGCGCTGGCCGACAAGTATCGCATGGCGCAGGGGCGTGCCCATGCCAACTTCGGCTTCTACCTCGGTGCGACCAACGACAACGTCGAGGAGATCGCGCGGCTGGCGCCCAACGAGGCCTGCGCCGTGAAGATCTTCATGGGCGCCTCCACTGGCAACATGCTGGTGGACGATCCGGCGACGCTGGAGGGCATCTTCGCCCGCTCGCCGCTGATCGTGGTGACGCATTGCGAAGACACGCCGATGATCAAGGCCAACGAGGACGCCGCGCGGGCACGCTACGGCGAGGACGTGCCGTTCGCCGAGCATCCGCGCATCCGTTCGGTGGAAGCCTGCTACAAGTCCACCGAGCTGGCGGTGGGCCTGGCGCGCAAGCACGGCACGCGGCTGCACGTGCTGCACCTGACCACCGCGCGCGAGCTCGAGTTCTTCCATGTCGGCAACCTCGCCGACAAGCAGATCACCGTCGAAGCCTGCGTGCACCACCTGTACTTCGACGAATCGCGCTACGCGGACCTCGGCGCGCGGCTCAAGTGCAACCCCGCGGTGAAGGCCGCGACCGACCGCCAGGCGCTGGTGTCGGCGGTGTTCGACGGCCGCATCGACATCATCGCCACCGACCACGCGCCGCATACGCGCGAGGAAAAGGCGCAGAAATACTTCAAGGCGCCGTCCGGCCTGCCGCTGGTGCAGCATGCCTTGCTGGCCCTGCTGGAACTGGCCGGACGCGGCGAGCTGGACCTGGAGACGGTGGTGCAGCGCGCCTGCCATGCGCCGGCGCAACGCTTCGGCGTCGCCGGGCGCGGCTTCCTGCGTGAAGGAGGCTACGCGGACCTGGTGCTGGTGGACTTGGCCGCGACCACCGCGGTGACGCCGTCCAGCGTGCTTTACAAATGCGGCTGGTCGCCGTTCGAGGGGCATACTTTCCCCGCCCGGATCGAGGGCACCTGGGTCAATGGCCACCGCGCATACTGGCAGGGGCGGGTGTCGCCTCAGCCGCATGGCCGCCGGCTTGAATTCACCGGCTGAGGACCTGCCGTCGCTTGCGGACGTGCATGCGGCGGCTGGGCGCATCGCCGGCCGCGTGCTGGCTACGCCGGTGCTGCGTTCCGAGGAGCTCGACGAAGCGGCCGGCTGCCGCCTGCACTTCAAGTGCGAAAACCTGCAGATCGGCGGCGCGTTCAAGCTGCGCGGCGCGATGAACGCGGTGTGGAGCCTGGACGCGCAGCAGGCGGCGCACGGCGTGGCAACCCATTCGTCCGGCAATCACGGGGCGGCGCTGGCGCGCGCGGCGCGCTCGCGCGGGATCGCCTGCCACGTGGTGGTGCCGGCCGGCGCGGTGGCCGCCAAGCTGCGCAACATCCAAGCACAGGGCGCGATCCTGCATCGCTGCGCGGCGACGCTCGAGGCTCGTGAAGCCATGGTGCGGCAGGTCCTGCAGGACACCGGCGCCGTGGCGGTGCCGCCGTACGACGACGCGCGCGTGATTGCCGGGCAGGGTACCGCCGCGCTGGAGCTGTTCGCGCAGCAGCCGGGCCTGGACGCCGTGCTGGTGCCGGTCGGCGGCGGCGGCCTCATCGCGGGCACGGCCCTGGTCGCCAAGGGCCGGCCGCGTCCGATCTGCGTGATCGGCGCCGAGCCGCAGGGTGCCGACGACACGCGCCGTTCGCTGGAACGCGGCGAGCGCGTCACGGCGATGGTGCCCGAGACCATCGCCGACGGGCTGCGCGCGGTGGTGGGCGTGCGCAATTTCGCCCTCATCAGGCGCCTGGTCGACGCGGTCTGGACCGCCGACGATGGCGCGACCGTGGCGGCGATGCGGCGTTGCTGGGAATGCCTGCGGGTGCTGGTGGAGCCGTCGAGCGCGGTGCCGCTGGCGGCGCTGCTGGCACGTCGCGGCGCGCTGGCCGGCAGGAACGTGGGCGTGATCCTGAGCGGCGGCAACGTGGACCTTGACCGGCTGCCCTGGGAGCGGCAATGAGCGAACAAAAGCGATGCGGCTGGGCCGGCAGCGACGCCCTGATGCAGGCCTACCACGACCGCGAATGGGGCACCCCGCAGCACGACGACCGGGTGCTGTTCGAATTCCTGCTTCTGGAGGGTGCGCAGGCCGGCTTGAGCTGGAGCACGATCCTCAACAAGCGGGAGAACTACCGCAAGGCGTTCCACGGCTTCGACCCGCAGCGCATCGCGCGCTACGGCGAACGCGACCGGCAGCGGCTGCTGGCGGATGCCGGGATCGTGCGCAACCGGCTGAAGATCGCCGCGGCGATCGGCAACGCCCAGGCTTACCTGCGGCTGTGCGAGCAATCCGGCAGCCTCGACCGCTGGCTGTGGGGCTGGGTGGACGGCGAGCCGCTGGTCAACCGTCCGCGATCGATTGCAGAGGTGCCCGCGCGCACGCCGCTGTCCGACCGCATCAGCAAGGAATTGTCGGCATTGGGCTTCAAGTTCGTCGGCAGTACGATCATCTACGCCTATCTGCAGGCCGTGGGCGTGGTCGACGACCATCTGCGGGGCTGCTTCCGCTGCGGCTAGAGCGTTTTTCGTTTGGTTGCAGATATGTCTGTCATCCTGAGCGAAGCGAAGGATCTGGCCAGATTCTTCGCTTCGCTCAGAATGACAAATCAAACATGTCTGTAACTAAACGAAAGTCGCACTAGTCGGCCATGCGCCAGCGCGTGCCTTGCGCGGAATCCTCGATCAATACGCCGCGGTCCTTCAATGCGTTGCGGATGCGGTCCGCCTCGGCGAAGTTCCGGGCCTTTTTCGCTTCGGCGCGTTGGGCGATCAGGGCTTCGATCTCGGCTTTGCCGGGAGCATCCGAATCGCTGCCCGAGGTCTGCGCGAACCAGTCCTGCGGCGACTGCTGCAGCACGCCGAGCAAGGCGCCGGCGCTGCGCATCTTTGCCGCCAGGCCCGACTTTTCATCCGGATCGGATGACTTGTTGAGCGCGCGCGCCAATTCGAACAGCTCGGCCAGGGCGGCCGGCGTATTGAGGTCATCCTCGAGCGCGGCGACGAAAGCCTCTGGGGCGTCCGTGGCGGAAGCCGCGCCGGCGTGGGCGCCGGCGTCGCGCAGCGCGCCGTAGAGCCGGTCGAGCTTGCGGCGGGCGTCGGCCACCGCCTCGTCGTTCCAGTCCAGCGGCTGACGGTAGTGCCCGGTGAGCAGCGCCAGCCGCACCGCCTCGCCCGGGGCGTGCTTGAGGATCTCGCGCACCAGCAGGACGTTGCCCAGCGACTTGGACATCTTCTCGCTTTGCATCGTCAGAAAGCCGTTGTGCAGCCAGAAACGGGCAAACGTCTTGCCGCCATGGGCGCAAGTCGATTGCGCCCGCTCGTTTTCATGGTGCGGAAAGATGAGGTCGTGGCCGCCGCCGTGGATATCGATGGTATCCCCCAGCAAGGCTTCGGCCATCGCCGAACACTCGATGTGCCAGCCCGGGCGGCCGCGGCCCCAAGGCGACTCCCAGCCCGGCAGGCCGGCGCCGGAAGGCTTCCACAGGACGAAATCGCCGGGATCCTTCTTGTACGGAGCCACTTCCACCCGCGCGCCGGCGACGAGTTCGCGGGTGTCGCGCCGCGAGAGCTCGCCGTAGCCGGGGTAGCTGCCGACGTCGAATAGTACGTGCGCCTCGGCGACGTATGCGTGACCCTGCAGGATCAGCCGCTCGATCATCGACACGATCTGCGGAATGTGGGCGGTTACGCGGGGTTCGAAGTCGGGTGCGAGCACGCCCAGGGCGGCGAGATCTTCGTGATAGGCGGCGGCGTAGCGCGAGGTGATGACGCCGATGTCCACGCCTTCGGCGGCGGCCGCGGCGTTGATCTTGTCATCGATGTCGGTGATGTTGCGCGCATAGGCCACGCCGGCGTAGCGCCGGCGCAGCACCCGGGCCAGCACGTCGAAGACCACCGCGGGACGCGCGTTGCCGATATGCGCATAGCTGTAGACGGTGGGGCCGCAGACGTACATCGTGACCCGCCGCGGATCCTGCGGGAGGAAAACATCCTTGCGGCCGGTGGCCGTGTTGTGAAGCAGCATCGGGCGGGGTTCCCTGGGGCGAAAAACGCAGCACAGGATACCCGCGGCAGCAGCGCTTGTCAGATCACCTTGGCCAGCACGACGCCGACGAGCATGCCGCCGAAAAATGCCCAGAACGCCCAGACGACGCGCCTCTTGAATCGCTCGCGGCCAAGAGATTCATCGAAATATCGCAACATCTTCGTTCCCATCCTTGGCCGTCTGAAGCGTTCCATAGCCGGTGCGTGCACAACGCGTGCGAAGTGTACACCGCAATCGGCTCCGAAATAAGCCGCCATGCGCTTTGCTACGACTTTTCAACGCCAGATATTTAATGCGCACAAATCATGCCGTCTACAGCTGTAAAAATTTCATCAATAACCCGGGTCTGGGAACCGTCGCAGACGCAAGGCGATTGTCGCAGCGGACGATGACATGCCGATTAATCCCGGGGCGGTAGCACACGGGACCGATGACGGTGCAGGATGCGCCGGCCGAGGCGATTCGCGCGCCGAGCCGGGCAGTGCAGCACCCATACGGTGCAGACAGAGCCCGTGAGCTTGCGCAGGCTGGCGGGCGCCGCCGATCAGCCCTCAGAAGGCGGCGCAAGCGACTGGATCGACTGCTCCGGACGCAGCCTGCGGCTGCTCAGTTCGAGGGAGTGGAATCCGCGCACGCCGCGCGCGCGATCTTCGAAGAAGAACTTCAGCCCGTGGTAGATGGTGGGGAAAGCGATGCTGTCCCAGGGAATCTGGTCTTCGCGCATCAGCTGCGTTTCCGAGCTCTCGTGTGTCGGCCCATGATGGGGGTTGAGGAGCCGCGCACGGTGAATCATGTAGATCTGGCTGACGTACGGAACGCTGATCACCACGAACAGGTCGTCGACGTCGACCTCGGCCTGGGACTCCTCCAGCGCTTCGCGCGCCGCTCCCTGGCTGCTGGTTTCGTTCATCTCCAGGAATCCGGCCGGGAAAGTCCACATGCCAAGGCGTGGCTCGATGGCGCGCCGGCACATCAGGATGCGGCCTTCCCCGTCCTCCGGCACGCATCCGACAATCACCTTGGGATTGTGGTAGTGAATGGCTCCGCACGCCGGGCAGACGTGCCGGGGCAGATGATCGCCCGGGGGGGTCTTGAGTTCGACCTGTTCGCCGCAGCTGCTGCAGAATTTCATGATGTTCGACAAATAGTTGCCGGCATCCGCCGGGTGGCGGCTCCGCCTCGCTCAAAGCCTATCAGACTCCGCTGGCAGCGGGGCGCAAGGGGCCTGGCGAAAAGCCGGGTCGTCGTTCATCGCGCCTTCCGGCAGGCCGCGCTTCGGGCGCCTCCGCCACAGCCGCGCAGCGACTGCCGCGACCGGCGGCGCCGCGCTGCGCCCTCAAGGACCGTGGCCGGCCGTTCAAGCAGCGTCGAAGGCGCAGGACTTGCCCGCTTCGCGCTCCACGACGAGCGTCGCCAGATCCCGCGCATGTTCGGCCAGCAGCCTTTCGTCCTCGGACAGACGGTCGGATGCAGCCAACCGCTTGTACAGCCGATGCAGCGCGCCCTGCGCCGCGAGTGTGCGGCGATTACGCGACAGGCGTTGTGCCAGATCCTCCGGGTCGGCCGCATGGCGCGTGCGCAGACGCGACTCGTCGATGTCGGCCAGAAAGTCGCCGCCGACAGCGTCCATGAACGCATCCGTGAACGTGAGCAAGCGGTATTCGGCCGCCGCGCGGACCGCTTCGGCAGCGGCCTCGGCTCGGCCCTTGCGCTCCCACTGCAGGCAGGCGCTGTGCTGGATGCAGGCGTCCATGGTCGTTTTTCTCCGGCTTCAAGGGATCGCCGGCATGTTAAGTCAAATCACCGCATGTTGTAAAGTACACTTTACAATATCCGCTTGCGCCCGTTCCGCCTGCCGACGGGGGCGGCCGGCCCTGCGGGCGGCCGGTACCGCAGCACAGGCAGCAGGCGGCCAAGCCCGCGCAGCAGTCCGTGATCCTCGATCCACGATGCATATGCAACGTAGTCCGGGTCGCGGCCCAGATGGCGCTCCTCGGTGCGGGCACGCACAAAATAAATCAGATTGAACAGGGCCAGAAGGCAGCAATTGCGTAGCGCCTCGGCCCAACCGGCATGGCTGACAAAGGGAACTGAAATCAGCCACCAGCTTGCGTTCTTCGCCAGATAGGCGGGGTGCTTGGAGAAACGGTAGGGGCCGCCGGTGATGATGCCGCGGCGCGTCAGGTTCGAAAATCGCAGCCCGAAAGCGGCGGTCGAGGCGGCGTAAATGAACAGCAGCGCAACGATCGCGGTTGCCCAGAACATGCACAGCACCGGATGAGGAGCGAGCCACTGGCCCCAGGTCAGGTCGTCGTCGTAGTTCAGGTAACTGCCGGAAATCAGGGCGTTGAACGGCTTGTAACAAACCAGGGCCGCCAGCCATCCCAGGACAGTCGGCTCGGTGCTGCGGATGTGCGCGTCGAACAGGCGCAAGGTCAGCGTGTAGCCCACCACGCAGAACAGCAGGTCGACCGCAAACGAGAGCTGAACGCAGAATTCGAACAGCGCCATATCCAGCTTGGGCAGTTCCTTCAGGGCGCCGGCCAGGCTGCGCAGATTGTCGGACAGGAAAACGACCATCAGCGGAAGAAAGAAAGCCTTGACCAGCCAACCGGTCGCGTGCGCGTGCAACACAGGCCAATCCGTATCGGCAGCCTTCTGCTGCCGGCAGAGCAGCGCCCCGATCTGCCAATAAGCATCTCTGTGCTCGGCCTGATGCCGGTCGGCCCAGGCGAAGTACAGCGGGGCCGCGACCAGCACCGGCCCTGCGATGCGCTTGATCAACTGGCGGCAAGGCGCATAAAAGCTGGCGGAGCCTTCCACATAAAAGCTTTCGCGATATTCCGGAAACAGCCAGTAGGCGAAGGCAACCGCCGCCAGCGTCGCCGCCAGGCCCAGGAGACGGGTGGCGACGCGCGAAAGCGAAAGCGAAACGACCGGAGTCGGAGCCAGGCCGCTCGTCGGCAGGCAATAGCCGCCGAACCACAACAAATCCGCCGATCCGATGACCGTCGCCAACGCCAGGCAACCGCAGATCATCGCGCCCAGCCAGTCGCCCGGCCGCCATTGCGTAAACAGCCACATCGCTGGCAAGGCCGCGCCCAGCGCAGCCAGATTCAAGCCGAAATGCGCCGGCGAACGGGGCAGGGCCGGTGCGGTGGCGCTGCCGCCCGCTTTGTCCGGTTGCGGCGTCACAACTCCAGTTCGTCCAGATTCTTCGGCCAGTTGTCCTTGAGCAGGCGCGACAACGCGCGATCCGCGAGCAGCCGCCCCTCGGTCTGGCAGCGCGCACAGTAATTGGCCTGGTTGTCGGCGTACACGATCCGCTGCACCGGCGCGCCGCAATCCGGGCAAGGCATCCGGTAGCGGCCATGCACCGCCATTTCAGGCCGAAACGCAGTGACCTTGTCGGGCCAGCGGCCCTTGCATTCCGCGCTCAACCGGCTGGTCCACTCGTGCAGGACGTCCTGGGCCGACTCGTACAATCGCGCAATCTCCTGGCTGCTGAGAGACCGCGTCTGCTTGAACGGCGACAGACGCGCCCGATGCAGGATCTCGTCCGAGTAAGCATTGCCAACCGCACTGAACACTTCCGGGTCCGTCAGGGCGCGCTTCAGCGTATGGTTCGTGCGCGTCAGCGCCGCCGAGAACGCCTGCAGGCTTGCGGACATCAGTTCCAGGCCGCCGCGGTCGAATTGCCGCAGCGCATCGCACCCGGCCACCAGGTGCAGGGCCGCACGCCGCTTGCTGCCATGCTCGATCAGCAGCAAGGATCCCTGCGCGAAATCGAAAGCCGCCAGGCCGTCTCCCTTGGGCAAGACTGCCCCCGGCTTGCGCCAGTACAGCCGGCCGAGGATCATCAAATGGATGACCGCAAACCGCTCGCCCTCGAATTCCAGCGTGAGCCGCTTGCCGATGCGGCCGGCGCCGACGAATGCGCGCCCGGCAAAGTCTTCGGGTGCGGGCGCAACCGTACGCAGCACGAACGGATTGCCGATGCGCAGGCGCTCCAGGCGCCGGCCCTGCGCGAACGCGTCCAGTCGTTCGGCATAAACGGTCAAATCCGGAAGCTCGGGCATTGGCGCTGAGGTTCTGCGGGCGTCGGCCTAGTCTAGCGTGGAATCGACGCCGCTCCGCTGCATAATGCGGCGCATGAAGCACCTGCTTGCGATCTACAGCGGCCAGACCGGGCATACGCGCGCGCTGTTCGATGCCGCGTGCCAGGGCGCCGCCGAACTCGGCGACGAAGTCGAACTGAGGATACGCCCGGCCTTGCAGGCGGGACTCGAAGACCTGCTGTGGGCGGATGGCCTGCTGATCGCCACGCCGGAAAATTTCGGCTACATGTCGGGGGCGCTCAAGGACTTCCTGGACCGCGTTTACTACCCCTTGGAAGGCCGCAAGACCGGCCTGCCGTATGTCCTGTGCGTGAGCGCCGGCAACGACGGAACCGGCGCGGTGCGTGCGGTCGAGCGCATCGTCACCGGCTGCGGCTGGAACCGGGTCGCCGAGCCGATCGTCGTCAAAGGTGCGCAGCAGGCGGCCGACCTTGCGCGGTGCCGGGAGATGGGGCAGACCATCGCCGCGGGGCTTGCGTGCGGAATATTCTGACCGCGAAGGGACGGCGCCCGGCCAAACGCCTGCGTCGAAGTGTGTAGCGCCAATGCGGCAATGGCGGCGCGCGCAATCCGGATGGTCGCCCGACCTGGCTAGCCGCCCCGCCAGACCACCCGGCCGATCACGTTGAGGCGGTCGATCTTCTCCGCATCGATCACTTCGAGAGGATACTGCGGAGAAGGATTGTCGCTGCGCACCTCCAGGCCGCCGTCGGCACGCTTGACCAGGCGCTTGACCCGCAACTCGTCATCCACCGCGATCGCGTACACCTCGCCGCTCTTGATCGCGCGGTCCCCCATGTTGACCAGCACCACGTCGCCGTTCTGCAGGTAAGGCGCCATCGAGTCGCCTTGAACGCCGACGATCCGGCAGTCGCGCACCGACAGGCCCTTGCGCTTCATCCAGTCCCGGCGGAACGCATGCGAGCTGTCGATCTCCTCGTGCTCCCACGTCACGCGCCCGGCGCCGGCGGACAGCATCGCACCCTGCACGCGTGCGACGAACGTATAGCTGGCCGGCGCATCCGGTTCGCGGACTTGATACGACGGCGTGCCGCCCTGCGGTGCCCGCTTCGGCCCGCGGCCCGAGTTCAGCCAGCGCGGGCTGACGTTCAGCAGGTCCGCCAGCTGCAGCAGATTGTCGTCCTTGAGCGACTCGATCTGGCCGGATTCCCACATCGAAACCGTCGCGCGCGTCACTCCGACACGGCGGGCCAGCTCGGCCTTGCTCAGGTCGAGCTCTTCCCGGCACTCCATGATCCGCTGCGCAAGAGTCGTCATAGTTGAGTTAACTTAACATCCGGTAAGCAAAGTGTGCTTGACGGAGACGCTTTGTAGACTTAACATCTGTCGCGTCGGCACAAATTCCGCCCACGCACGCCTACCGGACCGAAACATGCGCCCAGAACGCCCAGAGCCGCCACCCGAACCCGTCCTGGACGTGCCGCGTGTCTCGGCCGCGACTGCCGAACGCCTGTGGCGGCAATTCACCGAAGACGGCCGCCGGCATGCCCAAGCCTCGGCGGAGCACCAGCGCGAGGCGATCCGCTGCTTTCGCAGCGCGCTGGCATTCCGCGAGCAGATGGCGCTGACGCCCCGTACGAACCATGCGTCCCGTCCGACATTGACGCTGCAGCCCGCCCGGCTTGCGGATCGCACGCACGCAGAGCGCCAAGGCCGCTGATCACCCGCCAAGCATCGCTCGGAAACCATGAAAGAACGTCACGACGAACTAGAATCCTGCCTTCTTACCTGGGGCAGCGTAGCGGCGGACCTGCGCCGCTTCGAGCACGGCGCCGCGCGGGTGCTTGCGCGCGAACAGTCCGCCGACCTCATGGACTGGCGCGACCGCTATCTGACGCGCGCGGCGGGCCGCCACGGCGATCCGACACTGGCCAACGTCATGGCGCTGAGCAGCCAGGCCTGGAACGCCATCTACACAGTTCATCGGCAGATCGAAGGATACCCGCGCATCTGGCGGGCGCTGCTCCGGCATCGATATGAAAGCCGTCTGCCCTGGGCCGAAATCGACCGGCGCACCGGCATCACCGAGCGCGATCGAAAGGTCTGCATGAAGCTCATCCGGCAGGAACTCGGCGTCGCCTTGGGGACAGCCGCATAACGCGTGCCTTACAGAACGTCCTTTACGGGAGTCCAGAGCAGCTTGCGGCGGGCGAGACGCTGGTCCAGGGATTCGCCGGAGAACGTCACCGCAACCGCCTCCGGCAGGCCCGCGGGCCGCGGACGCAGCGCGCGGACGTTGACCACCGCGAATTGTCCCTGGTCCGTGTCGCTGCAAACGCCGACGTAGACGCCGCACTGCCGGCAAACCAGGAAATCCGCCGAGCGCATGCCGAAACGGTAATGCTGCAGCGCATCGGGCCTGCGCACCAGAAAGCCGACCGAGCCCTGTGGGTCGGACGTCGTCAGCCCCGCATGCGCCGTGCAAAACGAGCACTGGCAGGCCCGCAACTGCCACTGCGAGGGCGCGAGCGCCGTGCAATAGACGAACTCGACCGCTCCGCAGTGACAGCCTCCCGGGTAATCCTGAAGCATCGCCTGCGCCTCCGTCATCACCGGCCGGCATGGGCGCGGTCCGCCCTTCGGCCCTGCTCAAAGGCGGTGCGGCCAAAGCGTTCGGCCCGCCCTCAAGCGTGTACGATGTCGCCTGCGGATGGGGCGGCGGAAAATTGCCGAAAGCCGCTGTGCTTCATGGACGAAAAATGGCCGGGCCCGCGCCATCAAAACTATCACAACGTGGGTTGCACGATCGTCTATGCTGAAAAAGTTGCGCTTGGCACTGTGGACTGCGCTGGGGCTCGTCGCCGCGCTGCTGGCTTATCGCTACATCTGGCCGTACCTGGACCCGCGGCGGCCGCACTTCGTCGTGCAAACGACCCCCCTGCGCAGCCTGGAAGGCGTGCTCGGAGCCGGCCGCCTGACCGACGGTGCCGGCATGTACTGGCTCGACAACCAGCGCCTGCTCGCCGTAGCGGACCTGCTGCCGCACGATGCGCGGCCAGGCCGCTACGTCGAGCCCACCGAAAAATCGCTTTATGTCTGGAATACCCAGTCGGCCGCCTATCGCAAGTATCGTCAGCTGCCGTTGCACGATTTTTCGGAGCTTTGCCATTACCGGGGGCGGGTCTGGTACCGCAGCGGCGTGACGGAGGTGCTGGATTTCGCGATGTACTGGGCAGGGCAGTTCGGCAGCGAGGCGGAAATCCGCATGCCCATGCATACCGCCACGTCCGACTACATGCACGGCAATCGTTTTCTCAACGTGCTCAGCTGCAACGAGCAGCTCGCGCAGGAATCGCTGCGCCCGGAGCATCGCAGGCCGGTCAGCCAGGCCAACGTGATCTGGCTGCGCCAGGAGGACGGATATGTCTTCCTGTCCGATCCGCTGGACCCCACGCACCGGGACAACAGCGGCTACGCGATTTATTACCGCGCCGACGGTTCGGCGCCGATCACCTTGCCGATCCCGGCCAGCCAGCTGGCCGGCGCGGGAATCGATTATTCCGAATTCGCCGACGAATACGTCATCACGCCGGGGGCGAATGCCGACCGCACCGTAGGGCTCGCCGGCGCACGTCCCGGCAGCGTCTACGTGATGAAGCCGGGCGGCACCGTCACCGAAGAGGGCTACCCGGGGCGGCTCGGCCTGACCGGCAATGCAAGCTTCCCGACGCGGGCGGGCATGTTCCTGCCGCGCGGGCCGGTGGCCAAGCCGGGCGAATACGCCGGCGCCTGGCTTTTCCACGAAGGCAGGCTCTACCCGGTCGAGAAGCACACCGCCGGCACCGTGGCGGTGAGCCCCGACGGCTGCAAGATCGCGTTCGACGTGCGCAACAGCCCGGAGGTGGTCGCCGGCACGATCCGAATCGTCGATTTGTGTCCTTCGTGACGGACGCCGCGCGGCCGGCCCCGTGCCGGCTCCGGTGACGGCGCCTTCGGCGCCGGACGCTTGACCCTGCGGCCCGGGCGCAGCGACGATTGCGCATGGCGGGAAGCCCGCGCTGCCGGGTATCCAGCATCGATCAAGGAGCTTTTCATGCTTTCCGGGTTTCGCTATTTCTTTCGCGTGCGCTATGGCGAATGCGACGCGCAGCAGGTGGTATTCAATGCGCGTTACGGCGACTACGTGGACCTGGCGACGTTCGAATACGTGCGCGCGATCGGCTACGACCGCCTGCTGATCGGCCGCGGCCTGGATTACCAGGTGCGCAAGCAGACTACGGAGTGGTATGCACCGGCCAAGTTCGACGACGTGCTCGAGGCCACGGTGCGTCCCGGGCATGTCGGGACGACGTCGTTCGTGCTCGGCGTGGATTTGCGCATCGCCGGTACGCCGCAGGTGATCGCGACCGCCGAAACCGTTTACGTGGTGATCGACCTGGGCAGCCGCACCAAGCACCCGATACCGGACGAGTTCCGCGCCGGGCTGGGCAGCGGGCTGGCGGCGGTGGTGGACCATGCCGGCTGGGGCGAGCGCGCGGCGCAGGCCGCCTGAGGTGCGTCCGGCCGCTACGGCAGCCGGCGCGGTCTGCGCGGGCTGGCCGGCGGCGGTTCGGATAAGCATTTAAAATCAGCGCCCGAGCGCCGACTCCCGCGAACCGACACCGAAGCGATGACCACGACCTCATTCCCCAAGCAGGATATCAAGATCCTGCTGCTCGAAGGCATCAGCCGTACCGCGGTGGAGAGCTTCCGCCAAGCCGGTTACACCAATATCGAATACCACGAGAAGTCCCTGCCCGAGGCGCGGCTGGCCGCGGCGGTGGCGGAAGCGCACCTGGTGGGTATCCGCTCGCGCAGCCACCTGACCGCCGAAATGTTCGCCAGCTCGCGGCGGCTGATCGCGGTGGGGTGCTTCTGCATCGGCACCAACCAAGTGGCGCTGGACGCCGCGCAGGCCCGCGGCATCCCGGTGTTCAACGCGCCTTATTCGAACACGCGCAGCGTGGCGGAACTGGTGATCGCCGAGACGATCATGCTGATGCGGCGCATCCCGGAAAAAAGCGTGGAGTGCCATCGTGGCGGCTGGTCCAAGTCCGCCGCCGGCAGTTTCGAAGTGCGCGGCAAGACGCTCGGCATCGTCGGCTACGGCCACATCGGCACCCAGGTCGGCGTGCTCGCCGAAAGCCTGGGCATGCGGGTGGTGTATCACGACGTAGAAACGCAGCTGGCGCTGGGCAACGCCGTGCCGGTGGCAGGCCTGCAGGACCTGCTGGAGGTTGCCGACGTCGTCACCCTGCACGTGCCTGAAACGCCGCAGACACGCAACATGATCGGTGCGGCCGAGCTGCGCCGCATGAAGGCCGGCGCGGTGCTGATCAACGCCTCGCGCGGCACCGTGGTCGACATCGACGCCCTGGCCGCCGCGCTGGCGAGCCGGCACCTGGCCGGGGCGGCGATCGACGTGTTTCCGGTGGAGCCCAAGGCCAACGACGAGCGCTTCGTCTCGCCGCTGGTCGGCATGGACAACGTGATCCTGACGCCGCACGTGGGCGGCAGCACGCTGGAGGCCCAGGAGAACATCGGCCTGGAGGTTGCGGCCAAGCTGGTCCGCTACAGCGACAACGGCTCGACCCTGTCCGCGGTGAACTTCCCGGAAGTCTCGCTGCCGGAGCACCCGAAGAGCCGCCGGCTGCTCCATATTCACCTGAACGTGCCGGGCATGCTGACCCGCATCAACGAAATCTTTTCGCAGGAAGCGGTCAACATCGATGCGCAGTACCTGCGCACCAGCGGCCAGGTGGGCTATGTCGTCATCGACGTGGACGCGACCAAGCAGCAGGCGGCCGCGCTCAAGGAAAAGATGGCCGCGATCGCGGGAACCCTGAAGACGCGGCTGCTGTATTAGAACCCATCTCAAAAGCTACTACGCTTGCCATTTGGCGCGCCGGCGGTACTCGGAATCCTCACATACCTCTTTGTATGCTCCGGTTCCTGCGTTCCGGCGGCGCGCCAACTGCCTGCGCTCGCTACGTTTTTGAGATGGGTTCCAGCCCATTTCAGCCCGCCGCCGCGCGGGGCTCGCGGCTGTCGCCGGCGACCGCTTCGGCCGGCTGCCGCCGGCGGCTGACGAAAATGCTGTTGCCGCCGACCTTCTTGGCCTCGTGCTTGGCTTCCGCGGCCAGGGCCGACACTTCGTTGTGGCTGCGGCAAAACGCCGGATCCGGGTGGACGATGCCGACCGCCAGCGACAGCAGCGGAAAATGCTGGGCATTGCCGCGCCGGTCTTCGCTGACGATGCCGCCGGCGCGCAAGGCGTCTTCGGGATAGTAGCCGCGGATGCCGGCGGCGAAGTCGGCGATGATCTTCTGGCAGCGCGCGGACCAGTCCGGCGAGCGCAGCACCAGCACGAAGTCGTCGCCGCCGATGTGGCCGAGGAAATCCAGCCTGGTGTCGGCGTGGCGGCGCAGGATCTCGCCCAACATGCGGATCACCATGTCGCCGCTGGCGTAGCCGTAGACGTCGTTGTAGGGCTTGAAGAAGTTCAGGTCGAAGTAGGCCATGCGGAAATCTTCGCGGCCGGCCAGCAGGCTGTCGACGTGCTCGCATAATGGCACTCCGCCCGGGAGCAGGGTGAGCGGATTGCTGTAGCGCGCGGTGACGATCTGCTGTTCGGTGATCCGCCGCAGCAGGGCCAGGGTCTTGCCGACGCCGAGGTAGCGCCCGGAGCGGGTCACCAGGAAAGTGTGGGTGAGCTCCTGCTCAGGATGCTCGGTGATCAGGCGGCTGACTTCGTCCAGCGGAGTGGCTTCCTCCACGGCGATGCTTTGCGCATTGACGAAATTGCCGATGGCGCGCCGGCCGTGCAATTCGCGGGCGTAACGGGCCGAGAACAGGTCCAGCAGTTCCTGCCGCTGCACCAGGCCCAGCGGCGCGCCGTTCTCCACCACCGGGATGGCGAGCAGCGTACGGTCGGCGCGGAACTGGTCCACCACCTGCTCGGCGTGGCGGTCGGGCGGAACGGTGGGTGCGGGCCGTACCAGGTCGCCGGCGGTGAGCTTGAGTCCGGCGCGGGCCGGCGTCTCGGATTGGGCGATGGCGGCGGAACTGGGCAGCGACAGGATCGGCGCCGGCCGCGGCATGCCCAGCAGGAAGCCCTGGCCCAGCCCGATGCCCAGGCGGCACAGCGCCGCCAGTTCCTCGGTGGTTTCGATGCCTTCGGCAACGGCGGAGCAGTTCAAGCCGCGGCCGATGTCCATGATCGAGCGGACGAAATCCTGCTTGACCGTGTCTTCATGGATGTTCTCGACGAAGTGGCGGTCGATCTTGACGAAATCGGGCTTGAGCTCGGACCAGATGCGCAGGCCGGCGTAGCCGGCGCCGAGGTCGTCCAGGGCGATGCGGTAGCCGTATTCGCGCATTTCCGCGGCCGCCGCACGGATGCCCTCGTAATCGTCGAGCGGGTACTGCTCGGTGATCTCGATGACGACGCGTTCCGGGCCGATGGCGCCGCTGCGCGCCACGGTGTCGCGCAGCCGGGCGCGGAATTCGGGGTCTATCAGGCTGGGCGGGCTGACGTTGAGGAACAGCTTGCCAGGCAAATCGAGTTCCACGAACCGCCGGCAGTGGACTTCGATGCACAGGCATTCCAGCGGCAGCAGCAGGTTCGCCTGCAGGGCGGACAGGAACAGCGTGGAAGGGTTGTGCAGCGGGCCGTCGGCCGGGCCGCGAATCGCCGCTTCGTATCCATAAATCCTGCCGGCAGGCAGATCCGCAATCGGCTGGAACACGACGCTGACGGCGCGCCGGTTGATCAACTCGCGGATTGGATTTTCTGGCGTCGGCGCCATGGGATGGCTTGAAGCGATGGTCCGATGGGTCTGTACAGAGCGGGTTTGTTCAGACTGGGTTTATTGTCTGGGTTCATTGTTCTCCGCGCAGATGACGGCACGAAGATGGCAACACGGTGAATCGGCCTGCCGGAAGGCGAAAACCGGCCTTCCGTCGGACGCGGTCAATTACGGCGCGTGCGGCAAATGGACGCGTCCGGCAGGCGATGCCCCGATCAAGCGGATGATTCTAGATGATTTTTGCGTGAAAAAGACAAGGCGGGGTGCGGCATCCAGGGTGCGCCCGGCTGGTCATGGCCGCGATACGAAGGGGCTGCCCTTGATGTAGAAGCGCAGCAGGCGGCGCGCCCAGTGGCCGGCGTAGTCCACGCCGATCCTCGGCCGGCGGACTATGCCGAAGCGCGCCTGCGGCTGCCGCGCCGCGGCCACGTACAGATCCTTGCCGAGCAGGTCGCAGCCGTTGAGATGCAGGTCGATGTTCATGGCCCTGCACAGCAGGCCCGGGCCTTGGGTGCGGCCGTGGATTCCGCGGACCGGTTCGATCGCCCGCAGCAGCACCGCCGAGCCGTGGCCGCTCGGCTGCGTGACCAGGTTCAGGCAGTAATGCATGCCGTAAATCATGTAGACGTAGGCATGGCCCGGCGGGCCGAACATGATCCGGGTGCGCGGCGTGATGCCTCTGGAGGTGTGCGCCGCGAGGTCGTGCGGCCCCAGGTAGGCCTCCACTTCGACGATGCGGCCGATGCGCCGTTCGCCGTGGTCGACGCGTACCAGGTATTTTCCCAACAGGTCGCGTGCCACTTCGATGGTGTCGCGGTTGTAGAACCCGCGTTTGAGCTTGGTCAGGTGCACGAAAGCCCGGCTCGCTGCCGCCTTGCAGGAAGCCGTGCGCGCCCACGGTGCGTAAGCGCGCACGACGGAGGGCCCGATAGGGGCCGTCCATGCAGCCTACAACACAATGAAGCGCTTAGGGCCTGTTCACACTACTTGGGTCGCTGCGTTGCCGCCCAAAATTGTGCCCGGCAAGGCGCGAGGAGCGT
>JADHNH010000084.1 GCA_016779605.1 Nevskia sp.
TACTTCTTGTCTTTCACCTCGGTGAACTCCGCATCCACCACGTCCTCGCCGGCCTTGGCCGACTCGGCGCCGCCGGGGGCACCGCCTTCGGCCTTGCCCGCGCTCTTGGCGTAGGCGCGCTCGGCCAGCTTCTGCGAAGCGGCGGCCAGCGCCTCGGTCTTGGCGGTGATGGCGTCCTTGTCGTCGCCCTTGAGCACCTGGCGCAGCTCGGCGATGGCGTCCTCGATCTGCTTCTTCTCGTCGGCCTGCACCTCGCCCGCCAGGTCCTTGAGGGACTTCTCCACCGCGTGCACCATCTGGTCGCCCTGGTTGCGCGCGGTGATCAGCTCGTTGAACTTGCGGTCTTCGTCGGCGTGGGCCTCGGCGTCCTTGACCATGCGCTTGATCTCGTCCTCGGACAGGCCGGAATTGGCCTTGACCACGATGGACTGCGACTTGCCGGTGGCCTTGTCCTTGGCGCTGACGTTGAGGATGCCGTTGGCGTCGATGTCGAAGGTCACCTCCACCTGCGGCACGCCGCGCGGCGCCGGCGGGATGTCCGCCAGGTCGAACTTGCCCAGCGACTTGTTGGCGCTGGCGATCTCGCGCTCGCCCTGCAGCACGTGCACCGTCACCGCGGTCTGGTTGTCGTCGGCGGTGGTGAAGGTCTCGGTCTTGCGCGTCGGGATGGTGGTGTTCTTCTCGATCAGCTTGGTCATCTTGCCGCCGAGCGTCTCGATGCCCAGCGACAGCGGCGTGACGT
This sequence comes from Nevskia sp., assembly GCA_016779605.1. Classification (GTDB taxonomy): domain Bacteria; phylum Pseudomonadota; class Gammaproteobacteria; order Nevskiales; family Nevskiaceae; genus Nevskia. Next base: position 743 of record JADHNH010000084.1, read on the forward strand.
CGAGCAGCAGCACGTCCTTGACCTCGCCGGTCAGCACCGCGCCCTGGATCGCCGCACCGACCGCCACCGCCTCGTCGGGGTTGACGTCGCGGCGCGGCTCGCGGCCGAACAGGTTCTTCACCACTTCCTGCACCTTGGGCATGCGCGTCTGGCCGCCCACCAGGATCACTTCCTGGATCTCGCCGGCCTTCAGGTTGGCGTCCTTCAGCGCGATGCGGCAGGGCTCCAGCGTCTTTTCGATCAGCTCGTCGACCAGCGACTCCAGCTTGGAGCGGGTCAGCTTCATGTTGAGGTGCTTGGGCCCGGAGGCGTCGGCGGTGATGTACGGCAGGTTGATGTCGGTCTGGGTGGTCGAGGACAGCTCGATCTTGGCCTTCTCGGCCGCTTCCTTCAGGCGCTGCAGGGCCAGCGGATCCTTCTTCAGGTCGATGCCCTGCTCCTTCTGGAACTCGGTGGCGATGTAGTCGATCACCCGCATGTCGAAGTCTTCGCCGCCCAGGAAGGTGTCGCCGTTGGTGGACAGCACTTCGAACTGGTGCTCGCCGTCGACTTCGGCGATCTCGATGATGGAGATGTCGAAGGTGCCGCCGCCGAGGTCGTACACCGCGATCTTGCGGTCGCCCTTGACCTTGTCCAGGCCGAACGCCAGCGCCGCCGCGGTCGGCTCGTTGATGATGCGCTTGACGTCCAGGCCGGCGATCTTGCCGGCATCCTTGGTCGCCTGGCGCTGCGAGTCGTTGAAGTAGGCCGGCACCGTGATCACCGCCTCGGTGACCTTCTCGCCGAGGTAGTCCTCGGCGGTCTTCTTCATCTTGATCAGCACCTGCGCGGAAACTTCCGGCGGCGACATCTTGCGGCCCTTGACCTCGACCCAGGCGTCGCCGTTGGTGTTCTTGACGATCTTGTACGGCACCATGGCGATGTCTTTCTGCACCACCGCGTCGTCGAAGCGGCGGCCGACCAGGCGCTTGACCGCATAGATGGTGTTGGCCGGGTTGGTCACCGCCTGGCGCTTGGCCGGGCGGCCGACCACGATCTGGCCGTCCTCGGCGTAAGCCACCACCGAAGGCGTCGTGCGCTCGCCCTCGCTGTTCTCGATGACCTTGACGTTGCTGCCCTCCATGATCGCCACGCAGGAGTTGGTGGTGCCCAGGTCGATGCCGATGATCTTCGCCATTGCTTGTCCGCTCCGCTTCTCTAATCTGTCTGTTTGTGGCTGGTCCCGGCCGTTTTACCGTCCGATCCGCCGAATTTCCGTCGAATTACCGCTACACCGCTGAAATTAGGGCCGGCGGCACGCCATTCAAGGCATCCGCCGCAAGAAACCAGCCATTACCTAGCCATTTCCGGCCGGCGCGCGCGCCACCGTCACCATCGCCGGGCGCAGCAGCCGCTCGTGCAGGCGGTAGCCCTTCTGCATCACCGACAGCACGTGGTTGGGGGCGACCTCGGCGGATTCGACCGCCGAAACCGCTTCGTGCAGCTCCGGGTTGAACGGGTGCCCGGCCGGGTCCACCACCTTGACGCCGTGCTTCTCCAGGAACGAATGGAGCTGCTTGTGGGTCAGCGCGAGGCCTTCGGCGATCGCCTTGGCGCTGGCGTCGGGGGCGGCAGCCGCCTTCAGTCCCAGCTCCAGGCTGTCGGTCACCGCCAGCAGGTCGCCCAGGATGCGCTCGGCGCCGTACTTGTTGGCCGTGCCGATCTCGCGCTCGGCGCGCTTGCGCACGTTGTCCAACTCGGCGATCGCGCGCAGCTGCTGGTCGCGCGCCGCGGCCGCCTGCTGCTGCGCCTCCGCCAGCTGCGCCTTCAGCGCCGCTATTTCCGCCGCGGGGTCGCCCGCGCCCTGTGCTTCGGTGTGCAAATCGGTCTGCTCCGTCATCGTTCCTGGCCGCTGCGTAAATTGAAGTCCCGACCGGCCGGCCCGGCGAATACCGTCCGGGCAGGGCGCAAGTCTGGCCCGCGAACGGCGGGCCTGGTCCATCGATGGGGTTTAGCTGTCGCCTTTCAAGCCCACGCTGAGCGCGCGGGCGGTTTCGGCGACAAGCGGAATGATACGCGGATAGGACATCCGCGTGGGGCCGATCACGCCCAGCACGCCGGCCACCTGGCCTTCGACGAAGTACGGCGCCGTCACCAGGCTGCACTCGTCGAGCACCTGGTAGCCCGATTCGCCGCCGATGAAAATCTGCATCCCGGAGGCCGTCAGGCACTTGTCGAACAGCTCCAGCAGGTCGCGCTTGCGGTCCAGCACCTCGAACAGGTTGCGCAGCCGGTTGACGTCGGCCAGCTCCTGGAACGCCAGCAGGTTGGTGCCGCCGGCCAGCACGTAGTCCTCGGCGTCCTGCTGCGCGCTCAGCGCGCGCTCGGCCAGCTGCGCCGCCTGGTTGAGCAGCTGGCCAACGCGCTTCTGCGTGTCGGCGAGGTCTTCCAGCAGGGTATGGCGCAGGCCCAGCAGGTCGCGCCCGGCGTAGGCCTCGTTGAAGGCGTTGGCGTAGCGCTCCAGCTCCGCGGCGCTGTAGTCGCGGCCCATGTCGAGCACGCGGTTCTGCACCTCGCGCTGGTTCACCACCAGGATCGCCAGCACGCGGCCGCCCGACAGCGGCAGGAACTCGATGCGCCGCAGCAAGGCGACATTGCGCCGCGGCACCGTCACCACCCCGGCCATCTTCGACAGGCGCGACAGCACGGTGGACGCCGCCTGCAGCAGGTCCGCAGAGGACTTGCTGCCGACCAGCAGTTCCTCGGCGATGCGCGCCTGCTCGTCGTCCGGCAGGCTTTCCGGCGCCAGCAGCGAGTCCACGAAATAGCGGTAGCCGCGCGCGGTGGGCACGCGCCCGGCCGAAGTGTGCGGCGAGCTGACGAAACCCAGCTCTTCCAGGTCCGCCATGACGTTGCGCACCGTCGCCGGGCTCAGCTCCACCTTGAACGCCCGCGCCAGCGTGCGCGAGCCCACCGGCAGGCCGTCGCGCACGTAGCGTTCGATCAGCAGCTTGAGCAGCTCGGCTGCTCTGGGATCCAGCGGCTGGGCCATGGGTTCTTTGAGAGGGCGCAAACTGAGCAACGCTAGCGCCAGCGGCGAAACGGTGTCAAGGAATCTCGGCGGCGCCGGATTCGTGCTACGGTTCCGCTGGCGGCCGGGGAGGATTTCGGGGGCCGCATGCGGATGCCCCGGGGCGGGCGCACACATGGCGAAATAAAGCGAAAAAACGCATGGGCCAGTTCTCAACCATCGGCATCGTCGGCAAGCGCGCCGACGCCCGTGCCGCCGAAACCCTGCGGGCGGTGGCCGCCTACCTGCGCGACAAAGTGGCCTCCGGCCGCCTGAGCGCGGTGCTGGCGCCGGTGGAAAACGCCCCGGACCTGGCCGGCCTGCCGGTGGAGTTCGTGCCGCTGGCGGAGATCGGCCGGCGCAGCCAACTCGCCATCGTCGTCGGCGGCGACGGCACCCTGCTGTCGGTCGGCCGCGCCCTGGCGCCGTTCGGGGTGCCCCTGCTGGGAGTCAACCGCGGGCGCCTGGGCTTCATGGTCGACGTGCGCCCCGAGGACATGGTCGAGACCCTCGACGTGCTGCTGCGCGGCGAGGCGCTGATCGAGGAGCGCCTGCTGCTGGAGGCGCGGGTCCACCGCGCCGGTGCCGGCGAGCTGCCCATGCTGTTCGCGGTGAACGACGTGGTGCTGCGCAACCAGGCCTCGATCCGCATGCTCGAGTTCGAAACCTGGCTGGACAGCGAGTTCATCAGCCGGCACCGCGCCGACGGCCTGATCATCTCCACCCCGACCGGCTCGACCGCCTACGCCCTGTCCGGCGGCGGCCCGGTGCTGCACCCTTCGCTGGCCGCCGTCACCCTGGTGCCGATCTGCCCGCACACGCTGTCCGACCGGCCGATCGTGGTGCCGGCCGACCGCAGCATCCGGGTGGTGCTGCGCGGCGACGTCAGCGGCGCGGCGGTCACCTGCGACGGCCAGGTCAGCGCGACGCTGGCCCCCGACGACAGCGTCGAGATCCTGCCCTCGCCGCACCGCATGAAGCTGGTGCACCCGCGCAACTACAGCTATTTCCAGCTGCTGCGCGACAAGCTGCACTGGGGCCGCAGCCCGGGCGGCACCGAGGGCAGCCCCGACGCCATCCCGGAACGGCCGGGATGAGGTCCGCAGGCGCGGCGGCGCCGACTATCATGGTCCCTCGCTCCTGATTGCCCCGCCCGGCGCATGCTCCGCCACCTGCACATCCGCAACCTGGCCATCATCGACACGCTGAGCCTGGACTTCGAGCCCGGCTTCACCGTGCTCACCGGCGAAACCGGCGCCGGCAAGTCGATCCTGATCGACGCCCTCGGGCTGCTGCTGGGCATGCGCGCCGAAAGCTCGCTGGTGCGCGCCGGCGCGGACAAGGCCGAGATCGCCGGCGAGTTCAGCCTCGACGACGCGCCGGCCGCGCGCGCCTGGCTGGAGGAGCGCGAGCTCGCCGGCGAAGGCCACTGCGCCGTGCGCCGCATCGTCTACGCCGAGGGGCGCACGCGCGCCTTCGTCAACGGCAGCCCGGTCACCGCCGGCGACCTGCGCAGCCTGGGCGAATGCCTGGTGGAGATCTTCGGCCAGAACGAAAGCCAGTCCCTGCTGCGCGGCGAGGTGCAGCGCGCGCTGCTGGACCAGCACGGCCGCCTGGACGCGCTGCTGGCGCCGGTCGCCGCCGCCGCCGGCGAGGTGCGCGCGCTGGACCTGCAGATCGACGCGCTCGCCGCGCAGCAGGGCCAGGATCCCGCGCAGGCCGACTACCTGCGCTTCCAGGTGGCCGAGCTGGATGCGCTGGGCCTGGCGGCGGGCGAGCTGGAGCAGCTCGACGCCGAGTACAAGCTGCTGGTCAACGCCGGCCGGCTGATCGAGGAAGGCGAGGCCGCTCAGTCGCTGCTTTACGGCGGCGACCAGAGCGCCTACGACCAGCTCGCCGCCGTGCTCGCCACCCTGCGCGGGCTGGCGCCGCTCGACGCGCAGTTCGGCGAACCGCTGGCCTTGGTCGAAAGCGCGCAGGCGCAGGTACGCGAGGCGGCCGACGCGCTGCGCCGCCGGCTGGAGCGGCTGGAGCTGGACCCGCAGCGCCTGGCGGAGCTCGAAAAGCGCCTGGCCGCGATCCACGAACTGGCGCGCAAGCACCGCGTACGCGACGACGAATTGCCGGGCAAGCTGGCGCAGCTGCGCGCCAGCCTGGAAGGCCTCGAGGGAGCGGCCGGGCGCCTGCAGGGGCTGCAGCAGGCGCGCGGCGCCACCCTGCAACGTTACCGCAGCGCAGCGGCCGTGCTGAGCGCGGCCCGCAGCGCCGCCGCGGCGGCACTGTCCGCGGAAGTCACCGCGCGGGTGCGCGAGCTGGGCATGCCCAACGCCGAATTCCGCGCGGCGGTCGAACCGGCCGGGCGCGCGCAGCCTGCCGCCCAGGGCGACGACACGGTGCGCTACGACTTCAGCGCCAACCCCGGCCAGCCGCCGCGGCCGCTGGCGCGGGTGGCATCCGGCGGCGAGCTGTCGCGCATCAGCCTGGCGCTGCAGGTCAGCCTGCACGGTGCCAGCCTGCAGCACGGCGACGCCGCCGCGACGATGATCTTCGACGAGGTCGATGCCGGCATCGGCGGCGGCACCGCCGAAACGGTAGGACGCCAGCTGCGCGCGCTCGGCGCCAGCCGCCAGGTGCTCTGCGTCACCCACCTGGCGCAGGTCGCCGCGCAGGGGCAGCAGCACTTCGCCATCCGCAAGGAGGTGCGCGAGCAGGCCACCTTCACCCGCGTGGACGATCTGGATCCGGCCGGGCGCGTGGAGGAAATCGGCCGCATGCTGCGCGGCCGCGACCTCAGCGCCGCCACGCAGGCGCTGGCCCGCGACCTGCTGGAGCAGGCGGCGCGCTAAAAAAGATTGATTGCCTGCGATCCCGCAGGACGCCGCCAGCACTTCGGCCGCTACAGCGCAGCGGGCGGCCGCATCGCGGCCGGCGCCAGGTCGGGGATTCAAGATCAGGCGGCCCGCGCCAGCGACACCCCGGCACCCGGCTACACCGCTACCGTTGCTCCCTTCCGGGCCTGGCGGGGTTCACGGCTTGCCGTCGCGGGGGCACCGGCGCGGACCGGTGCGCATTGTCCGCTTTGTCGCTCACCACGGCAAGGCGCGGCCGAATACTCGCCGGCGCTGCGATTGCGCAATGCGTGCGCTCTTCTGACGCTCGCACGAACCATGTGTTAAGTTGTACACATTCGAGCACCGGAGGCCTGCCCGTGTCGACCACAATGACGATCCGCCTGGAAGAAGACACGAAGAACCGTCTCGACAAGCTCGCCGAAGCAACCCAGCGCAGCCGGTCGTTCCTCGCCGCCGAAGCGATCCGCGACTACGTCGAGTTGAACGAATGGCAGGTCGGCGAGATCGGCAAGGCGATCGACGAAGCCGAACGCGGCGAGTTCGCCTCCGACGCGCAGGTGAAGGGCTTCTTCGATCAATGGCGGCGCCGTGCAGGTTAGGGCCCCATGCAGGTTAGATGGCTGAAGCGAGCGCTGCGCAATCTCAAGGAAGAAGCCGAATTCATCGCCCAAGACGATCCCCGCGCCGCGGCGCAAATCGTGACGCGGATCGAGCACGCGGTCGCCATGCTGCGCGATCACCCGCATCTGGGCCGCGTCGGCCGCTTGCCCGGCACCCGCGAACTGGTCGTGCCAGATACACCCTGCTTGATCCCTTACCGGGTTCGCGGTCAGCAAATTGAAATCCTGAGGGTGTTCCACGGCGGCAGGCGCTGGCCTTCCGCGCTCTGATGCGCGCCTGGGACTGAATCCTGGATTCGGTGCAGCCCTGCGGGGGGCCGGAAACGCCGACAGGGGTCAGAAGTGCATGCCGTACACCAGCACCGGCATGCCCAGGATCTCGCTTTCGCCCTCGCGCCGCTCGCCGATCTTCTCGGCCACGCGGATCGAGTTGCGGTTGTCGGCTTGGATGCAGCTGATGACGTGGCGCACCTTGAGCCGGTCGCGCGCCCAGCGCAGGGCGGCGCGCGCGCCTTCCGGCGCGTAGCCGCGGCCCCAGCGCGAACGCGCGATGGCCCAGCCCAGCTCGAAGCCGGGCCAGCCCACCGGGTTCATGAAGCCGATGCGGCCGACGAACTCGCCGCTGGCCTTTTCCTCTACCGCCCAGTGCGAGTAGCCGCGCAGGTGCCAATGGCCGACCAGCATGGCCATGTGGCGCCAGGCCTCGGTGGGCGAATACGGCCGGCCGCCGAGATAGCGCATCACCTGTTCCTCGGCGGTCAGCGCGGCGTAGGCGGCGAAATCGCTATCCTCGTTCCATCCGCGCAGCACCAGCCGCTCGGTTTCCAGCCTGTCCATTGGCATGCCCCCGGTCGTTCGCGGTCCAGGCGGTACAATAGCGCCGCACGCGCCCCCGGCGCAGCCCGTTGCCGCAGCCGCTGCCGCGGCGTTCCATCCCGCCCAAGCCGATGTTGCTCAGCCTCAAGAACTTCAGCCTGCATCTGGGCAGCACCGTGCTGCTCGACCGCGCCGACCTCGGCATCGAGCGCGGCGAGCGCGTCTGCCTGGTCGGCCGCAACGGCACCGGCAAATCCACCCTGCTCAAGGCGATCGCCGGCGAGCTGGCGGGCGACGGCGGCGAGATCCAGCGCGAATCCAACCTGCACCTGGCGCAGCTGCCGCAGGAGGTGCCGGCGGAACTCGCCGGCACGGTCTACGAGGTGGCCGCCGCCGGCCTGGGCGAAACCGGGCGGCTGGCCGCCGAGTACCACCGCCTGCTGCACGAACGGCCCGACGACCTCAAGGCCATCGGCCGCGTGCAGGAAGCGCTGGAGGCGCGCGGCGGCTGGTCGCTGGACAGCCGGGTGCAGGCGGTACTGACGCGCCTGGAGCTGCCCGCCGACACCGCCTTCGGCGACCTGTCCGGCGGCCTCAAGCGGCGCACCCTGCTGGCGCAGGCGCTGGTGGCCGAGCCCGACCTGCTGCTGCTGGACGAGCCGACCAACCACCTGGACGTGGAGTCGATCGCCTGGCTGGAGGAATTCCTGCTCGGCTGGACCGCCGCGCAGTCCGGCACCCTGCTGTTCGTCACCCACGACCGCGCCTTCCTGCGGCGCCTGGCCACGCGCATCGTCGAGCTGGACCGCGGCGTGCTGCAAAGCTGGCCCGGCAGCTACGACGATTACCTGCACCGCAAGGAAGAGGCACTGCGCGTGGAAGAGCAGCGCAACGCCCTGTTCGACAAGCGCCTGGCGCAGGAGGAAGCCTGGATCCGCAAGGGCATCGAGGCACGCCGCACGCGCAACCAGGGCCGCGTGGAGCGGCTGTACAAGCTGCGCGAAGCCGATCGCGCGCGGCGCCGCCTGCCCGGGCAGGTGCGGCTGGCGGTGCAGGAGGCGGAACGCTCGGGCAAGCTGGTGGCCGAGGCCGAAGGCGTCAGCTTCGCGCGCGGCGCGCGGCCGATCGTGCGCAACTTCTCCACCACCATCCTGCGCGGCGACAAGATCGGCATCATCGGCCCCAACGGCGCCGGCAAGACCACCCTGCTCAACCTCCTGCTCGGCCGGCTGGCGCCCGACAGCGGCAGCCTGCGCCTGGGCACCAACCTGCAGGTGGCGTACTTCGACCAGCTGCGCGCCGCGCTGGACGAGGACAAGCCGGTGCACGAGAACATCGGCGAGGGCAAGGACTTCGTCGAGATCGACGGCAACCGCCGCCACGTGATGACCTACTTGCAGGACTTTTTGTTCACGCCGGACCGCGCGCGCAGCCCGGTGCGGGCCTTGTCCGGCGGCGAGCGCGCGCGCCTGCTGCTGGCGCGCCTGTTCGCCCAGCCCTCCAACCTGCTGGTGCTGGACGAGCCGACCAACGATCTCGACGTGGAGACGCTCGACCTGCTGGAGGAGCGGCTGGCCGAGTACGGCGGCACCGTGCTGCTGGTCAGCCACGACCGCGAATTCCTCGACAACGTCGTCACCCGCTGCCTGGTGTTCGAAGGCGGCGGCCGCATCGGCGAGTACGTGGGCGGCTATACCGACTGGCTGCGGCAACGGCCGCAGCCGCCGGCGGTGAAGGCGCAGCCTGGGGCCGCACCTGCCGCCCGCTCCACCCAGGCGGTGCCGGCCGCCAAACCGCCCAAGCTCGGCTACAAGGAGCAGCGCGAACTGGCCGCCCTGCCCGGCCGCATCGAAAAGCTGGAAGCCGAGCAGGCCGAGCTCACTGCGCTGATCGGCGACCCGGCCATCTACCAGCGCGAGCGCCCGCGCGCGCTGGCCGCGCAGGCACGGCTGGGCGCGATCGAAAACGAGCTGGCCGAGGCCTACGCGCGCTGGGAGGCGCTGGAAGCGCAGCGTTGAGGGGCTTGCTGTTCTTCTACTCTGTTTGCCGGATGCGATTGAGCGGTGTGGCGTCCGGATGCCGCTTGGAGTTCAATCCGATGAGCAAGGAGATTGGACGTGAAGGGAACAGGAAGCGTCCGCGCGCGCCGAGCGAAGGCCTGCGCCGATCCGCCCACTTTCAAGCCAGGAGACTCAAACCATGCTGATCCAGCCCTACCTGTTTTTCAACGGCCGTTGCGAGGAAGCGATCGATTTCTATCGCCGCGCGCTCGGCGCCGAAGTGAACATGCTGCTGCGCTACAAGGACGGGCCGGAGCCGGGCCCCGGCCACGCGCTGCCGCCCGGTTCCGGCGACAAGGTGATGCACGCTTCCCTGCGCATCGGCGAAACCACGGTGATGGCCTCCGACGGCTTTTGCAGCGGCAAGACCGATTTCCAGGGGTTCTCGCTGTCGCTGACGCTGCCCGATGTCGCCGCGGCCGAGCGTGCGTTCGCCGCGCTGGCCGACGGCGGCCAAGTACGCCAGCCCCTGGCGAAGACCTTCTTCTCGCCCGGCTTCGGCATGCTCGCCGACCGCTTCGGCGTGCCGTGGATGGTGCTGGCCGCGGCCTGAGCGGCGGCGGTACCCCAGCGGGGCGCGCTGCCGCGCCCCGCCAGGCCGGCTTCAGGACTTCGGCGGCGCCTCGCCGCGCAGCACGCCGCCGATCTCGTTGAGGATGTTCGGGTCGTCGATCGTCGCCGGCACGGTGTAGCTGCGGCCGTCGGCGATGGCGCGCATGGTGGCGCGCAACACCTTGCCGGAGCGCGTCTTGGGCAGGCGCTGCACCACGTGGGCCTGCTTGAACGCCGCCACCGCGCCGATCTGCTCGCGCACGCGGCCGACCAGCTCGCGCACGATGTCCTCGTGCGGCCGCGTGACGCCGGCCTTGAGCACCACCAGGCCCAGCGGCAGCTGGCCCTTGAGCGTGTCGGCCACGCCGATCACCGCGCATTCGGCCACGTCGGGGTGGCCGGACAGCACCTCCTCCATGGCGCCGGTCGACAGCCGGTGGCCGGCGACGTTGATGATGTCGTCGATGCGCGACATGATCCAGACGTAGCCGTCGGCGTCGATGTAGCCGGCGTCGCCGGTCAGGTAATGGCCGGGGAAGCGGCTCAGGTAGGTGTCGCGGTAGCCCGCCTCATTCTGCCACAGGGTGGGCAAGGTGCCGGGCGGCATCGGCAGCTTGATGACGATGTTGCCGATGGTGCCGGCCGGCACCTGTTCGCCGGCCTCGTCGAGCACCTGCACGTCGTAGCCCGGCACCGGCACGCTGGCCGAGCCCGGCTTGACCGGCAGCGGCTCGATGCCGCGGCAGTTGGCGGCCACCGGCCAGCCGGTTTCGGTCTGCCACCAGTTGTCGATCACCGGCACCTTCAGCTTTTCGCCGGCCCAGGCGATGGTGTCCGGGTCGCAGCGCTCGCCGGCCAGGAACAGGGTGCGGAACGCACTCAGGTCGTAGCGGCCGATCAGCTCGCCGCGCGGGTCTTCCTTCTTGATCGCGCGGAACGCGGTGGGCGCGGTGAACATGGCCTTGGCGCGGTGCTGCGACAGCAGCCGCCAGAACGCCCCGGCGTCCGGCGTGCCCACCGGCTTGCCTTCGTACAGCACCGTGGTGCAGCCGCGCAGCATCGGGCCGTAGACGATGTACGAATGGCCCACCGCCCAGCCGAGGTCCGAGGCGGTGAACATGGTGTCGTCGGGGTCGATGTCGAACACCGCCTTCATCGACCAGGCCAGCGCCACCGCATGGCCGCCGTGGTCCCGTACCACGCCCTTGGGCTTGCCGGTGGTGCCGGAGGTGTAAAGGATGTACAGCGGATCGGTGGCCGCGGTCGGCACGCACTCGGCCGGGCTGGCCTTGGCCAGGGCTTCGTCCCATTCGACGTCGCGGCCGGCCAGCAGCGTGGCGCGGCATTGCGGGCGCTGCAACACGATGCACCTGGCCACCTTGTGCGCCGCCATCTCCAGCGCCTGGTCCAGCAGCGGCTTGTACTCCACCAGCCGGCCGGGCTCGATGCCGCAGGAGCCGCACACCACCAGCACCGGGCGGGCGTCGTCGACCCGCTTGGCCAGCTCGGGCGCGGCGAAGCCCCCGAACACCACCGAATGCACCGCGCCGATGCGGGCGCAGGCCAGCATCGCCACCATCGTCTCCGGCACCATCGGCATGTAGATGATGACGCGGTCGCCCGCCGCCACGCCTTGCGCACGCAGCGCGCCGGCGAACAGCGCCACCTTGTCGCGCAGGTCGCGATAGCTGAAGTGCGCCACGTTGCCGGTGACCGGGCTGTCCCAGATCAGCGCGGTGCGCTCGCCGCGCCCGCCGTCGACATGGCGGTCCAGGGCGTTGTAACAGGTGTTGAGCACGCCGCCGGCGAACCAGCGGTAGAACGGCGGGCGGCTGTCGTCGAGCACGCGGTCCCAGCGCTTGACCCAGTGCATGGACTCGGCCAGCCCGGCCCAGAAGCGCTCGCGCTCGGCCAGGGAGCGGCGGTGCATGGCGGCGTAGCGTTCGGCGGTCATTGTCGTTTGCGGCTCTTTCGACTCCTCGGGAGCGCCTATTTTAGGGGTTGCCGGCGCCGGCGCGCGGCGGCTGCCGACCTCGCCTGATAGACCGGCGCCACGCGCGCATCGGCCCGCATCGATTCCACGCCGTCCGCCTGCTGCGCAAATTTATATATGGGCTAAGCGACGCAGCGAACGGAGAAAATGCGGACCAGCAGCCAGTATGCGTCATACGGCTTTATTCGCCGTACCCTACGCAGCAGGTGCAGACATGAAGTACGCAATTTCGATCGCAATTCTGGCCACGGCGCTTGGTATCGGCGCTTGTGGAAGCAATCCTCCGACCACGGTGATTGTCCCGGCGGCGGTTCCTGGCCCGCCGGGCCCGCAGGGCGCAACCGGCGATACCGGCGCCACCGGCTCGACCGGCTACACCGGCGCACAGGGCGCCACCGGCGATACCGGCAGCACCGGCAGCACCGGAGCAACAGGTTCCACCGGCTATACGGGCGCACAAGGCGCCACCGGCGACACCGGCTCGACCGGGCTTACCGGTGCAACGGGTACCACCGGGCGCAAGGGCGACAAGGGCAAGGCCGGCCAGACCGGCAGCGGCGCCACGGTGGTGGTGGTCCCGGCTCCGTAGTCCTACGCAATGGCGGCCGCAGGTTGTGCTTGCACACCCTGCGATCGTTCCTCACCCACGCCGGCATTGGGTGGCGCTGCATCAAAACGTAGCGACCCAGACGCTGGGATCGCAGCCTAAGCGCAGTACCGAACAGAAAAACCGGCGCCCTCCACCCACACTGGCCCCAACGGTTCTATTTGCCGTGCCAATCAAGCAGGTTCAGACATGAAGCATGTAATTTCATTTGCAATCCTTGCCGCAACGCTCAGCCTGGGCGCTTGCGACCGCTCGCCGCCGACCACCGTCGTCGTTCCCGCGGCCGTGCCCGGCCCGGCGGGTCCGCCGGGGGCAGCCGGCGACACCGGCAGCACCGGAGCGACGGGCTCCACCGGCTATACCGGCGCACAAGGCGCCACCGGCGACGCCGGTACGCAGGGTGCAACGGTTTCCGCCGGAAGCACCGGCGCGACCGGCGATACGGGCGCTACCGGCGATACCGGCGCGACCGGCCGCAAGGGCGACAAGGGCAAGACGGGCGACGGCACCACGGTGGTCATTACTCCGCCGCCCTCGTAATCCGCACAGGAATGCGCTGGGTGTCTGCGAACACCCCGCCAGTCCTTCAGCAACTCGAATGGGTCGGGAATGATGCTTTGGCAGTTCGCTTGCCCCCGCGTTTCAATGCGGACCAGGCGGACGGCTCGCGGCCCATTCCCTTCCGACACCGGCGCCGTACCCCCGCACGGGCGCGGCCCGCGATCGCGACACACCCCACTTTGGAGCAACTCATGAACAAGGATCAGGTAAAAGGCCGCGTCAAGCAGGTGAAAGGCCAGATCAAGGAAGCCGCCGGCAAGGTCATCGGCGACAAGACGATGGCAAGCAAGGGCCGCATCGAGGACGCCGCCGGCAAGGTGCAGGAGAGCTACGGCAATTTCAAGGAAGAGGTCAAGAAAGGGGCTTGACGCCCCTGCCGGACCCTGCGGGGAACGGCATCCGCCGGCACGCATGCCAGCGGATGCTTGAACCAGACGCGAGCGGACGAATCGAGAACCCTGTGAACTACGAAGACAATGACACTTTTGGCATGTACGGCGTCAGCGGCGCTGCCGCCGGCCCCTCGGCGAAGAAAGGGCCGGGCCCCGAGTTGATGGGCGCCCATACGCTCGTCGGCAACGACGTCTACAACCTCAAGGGCGAAGACATCGGCGACATCAAGGAAATCATGCTGGACATGCGCAGCGGCCGCGTCAGCTATGCGGTGCTGTCGTTCGAGCCTTTCCTGAGCATGGGCGCCAAGCTGTTCGCGGTGCCGTGGAATGCCCTGACCCTCGACACCAAGAACAAGCGCTTCACCCTGAACGTCGAAAAAGACCGGCTGAAGGATGCCCCGGGGTTTGACAAGAGCAACTGGCCGAACATGGCCGACCAGTCCTGGCAGAAAGAGATCCGCGCTTACTACGGCGCCGCGGAATAAAGACAATTGGAATTTTCCGGCGCTTGCGATCCGACTGCAGCAGGCGCCGGAAGCTGTAGCGGCGGCAGGCAGCTACGTGCTTCGCTCACGCGCGCCTGCCGCTTCAACCGGTGTCCGGCCGCGCGGGCAGGCGCCCGCTCAATCGTGGCATCCGCCCCCCGGCATCCTGATTTGTGAAATCCGACGATGGGCCGCGGCGCGATCGATCGCGTGGCGGCCGCCGCATCGCCGCAGTCAGGGCGGGCCAAGCCGGAAGAATCCGCCGATCTCAACGCAAAGCTGGTAGACGGCGGCAACCACCACCGCATAACAGCCGGCGAATCCGGCAATGCGGTAGCGCAACGTCCATTCCTCGAGCGGCCAACCGATCAGCCAGGCAAACCTGCCCACGCTGTTGTCGAGGCCGACGTCTCGCTTGAAAGTCGAAAAATCGTCGAAGAAAAAGCGCGCGAGGGGAAACAGCGCCGGCGCGGAAAGAATCGCCGCCAGCAGCAGCAATTTCGGATGGTCCACGAAATGCAGGATGCCGTTCAGCGAAATCATCGGGCCGGATTTGGATGGGGGCTGGCATTGCCGACGCTACACGAAAAAGGCAGGCCCGCGCACGCCCCCAACCGAACCACCGTCGGGGCATAATGAAGCGGTCGTGAGTGCCCAACCGCCGAAATCCGGGTTTCTTGCCGCCGCCGACGAAGGCGCACGCGGCGCTGCCGCCACGCCCAGCGAAGCCCCCAGCGAGGCATTGTTCCGCCGGGTTGCGCTGGAGCTGTTCGCCGAACGCGGCTTCCACGGCAGCTCGCTGCGCGACATCGCCGCGCGCGCCGGCACCAATGTTTCGCACCTGTACTACTACTTCCCGTCCAAGGCGCACCTGCTGCGCTCGATCATGCTGTCGATCGTCGACAGCCTGCTTGAGGCCCTGCGCAAGGCGTCCGCCGAGGCCGGGGACGATCCGGTGGCGCGGTTCCAGGCCCTGGTGCGCTGCATGGTGCTGTTCCATGCCGAGCGCCAGCAGGAAGCGTTCGTCGGCCGCTCGGAGCTGCGCAGCCTCGGCGACGAGGCACGGCGCGAAGTGATCGTCGTGTTCGACGAGATCACGCGCCTGTTCAAGGACACCCTGGACGCAGGCCTGCGCAGCGGCGCCTTCCGCTGCGCCTACCCGGCGGAGGCGATCTTCTCGGTGCTGGCGATGTCCAGCGCGGTGGCCACCTGGTACCGCAAGGGCGGAGTCAATTCGCCCACAACCATCGCCGAGCGCTACGCCCGGCTCGCCCTGGAAATGGTCGGGCACGACACGCGCGCGGAAGCGGACGGCGTCGGCGCAGCCGGCAGCTGAGTTCTCGTCCCGGGGCAACAAGCTTCTGCAGGGCCGCTGCGCGCGCCTCCGTTTGACTCCGGCCAGGACTTGTGCGAACGTTCGTTCAAATACCGGTTGGGACTGGAGGAGACACCATGCGCTACGACCGCGTCATCAAGAACGGCATGATCGTGGACGGCACCCGCGTGCCGCGCTACCGCGCCGACATCGGCATCAAGAACGGCAAGATCGCCAAGATCGGCCACATCGAGGCTTCCGCCGGCGCCGAGGTGATCGACGCCGAGGGCCTGATCGTGGCGCCGGGCTTCGTGGACCTGCACACCCACTACGACGCCCAGGTGTTCTGGGACCCTTACTGCACCCTGTCGAGCTGGCACGGCATCACCTCGGTGGCCATCGGCAACTGCGGCTTCGGCTTCGCGCCGGTCAAGCCGGAAATGCGCGAGCGCGCCATGCTGTCGATGACCCGCGTGGAGGCCATTCCGCTGGCCTCGATGACCGCCGGCATGCCGTGGGACTGGGTGACCTTCCCCGAGTTCCTCGACAGCCTGGACCGCACCCCCAAGGCGGTGAACATCCTGCCGTACATGCCGGTGGGCCCGCTGATGATCTGGGTGATGGGCTTCGAGGCGGCCAAGGCCGGCCGCATGCCCACCGACGCCGAGCACAAGGAGATGGCGCGCCTGCTGCACGAGGCGATGGACGCCGGCGCCTGCGGCTGGTCCGCGCAGCGCCTGCTGCCCACCGGCCCGTCGGCGGTGCAGCGCGACTTCGACGGCACGCCGATGCCGACCGACGTGATGCACGACGAGACCTGCCGCGTGTTCGCCCGCGTGCTGCGCGAGCGCAACGAAGGCTTCATGCAGATGACCATGGTGTCCGGCGACAACCAGCGCGACCGCCGGCACTACGAGGAGCTGGCCGAGATTTCCGGCCGGCCGATGCTGATGAACGTGGTGCAGGCCTTCGACTACCGTCCGGACATCCACCGCAAGACCCTCGAGTGGCTGCGCAGCTGCCGCCGCCGCGGCGTCCGCGTGATCGGCCAGGGCGTGACCACCGACGCCGGCTTCAGCTTCACCTTCGAGGACTGGAACCTGTTCGACGACTCGCCGGCCTGGCTGGAGGCGACCACCGGCACCCTGGCCGAGCGCAAGGCCAAGCTCGGCGACCCGGCGCGCCGCGCCAAGCTGCGCGAGCAGCTGCCGAAGACCGCCATCGGCCCGCTCGCCGGCATCGTCATCGTCGGCCCCAAGCTCGAGCACAACAAGCAGTGGCTGGACCACACCCTGGGGCTGGCCGGCGAGAAAATGGGCAAGCACCCGGTCGACGTGATGCTCGACATGGTGGTGGAGGAAGACCTCAAGACCGAGTTCTACGCCGCCCCGCCCAATGGCAACATCGACAACCTGAAGGAAATCATCGACGACCCGTACGTCCTGTTCGGCGTGTCCGACGGCGGCGCCCACACCAAGTTCCTCACCGCCGGCCGCTACCCCACCGAGGCACTGTGCAAGGTGGTGCGCGAGCACAAGATGATTTCGCTGGAGGAGGCGCACTGGCGCCTGGCCGCGTTGCCGGCCCAGGTGGCCGGCTTCCAGGACCGCGGCGTCATCAAGGAAGGCGCGCCGGCCGACATCGTGGTCTACGACTTCGACAACCTGGCCGTGCTGCCCGAAGAGATCGCCTACGACCTGCCCGGCGGCGAGTGGCGGCGCATCCAGCGCGCCCGCGGCTACCGCTGGATCCTGGTCAACGGCGAGGTCACCATCAAGGACGACCAGCAGACCGAAACCCACTCCGGCAAGCTGCTGCGCCACGGCGGCGGCGTCAAGACCAAGGCCAAGCCGCGC
>JADHNH010000085.1 GCA_016779605.1 Nevskia sp.
CGGGCCCGCCCTGCTGGGCGTAGGCCGCGGGAATCAGGAAATCCA
This sequence comes from Nevskia sp., assembly GCA_016779605.1. Taxonomy (GTDB): domain Bacteria; phylum Pseudomonadota; class Gammaproteobacteria; order Nevskiales; family Nevskiaceae; genus Nevskia. Next base: position 46 of record JADHNH010000085.1, read on the forward strand.
GGATTTGTTCGACCATTGCGGTTCGTCAGGCTTGAAAGGCGGCGGATTATGACATAGGAATGTTGTCGCCAACCCGCTCGTTCCGGGGTATTCGCCCCCCGCCCTGCCGGACACCGCGGCCGCCTGCCCTCGCCGGAGCGGCAAGGGCGCCGCCCGAACCGGGAAACAGGCTGGCCTTGCGGCCGGTGCCCGTGGCGTAGAATTCCGCTTTTCCCCGACCCAACGGACCCGGAGCCGGACATGGCCAGCTACAAAGCGCCCCTGCGCGAAATCCAGTTTGTACTCAACGACGTGCTCAATGCCGGGCAGCTGGCCGCGGTGCCGGCATTCGCCGAGGCCACCCCGGACACCCTGAACGCCCTGGTCGGCGAGGCGGCCAAGCTGATCGAGGAGGAGATCGCCCCGCTCAACGCCAGCGGCGACCAGCAGGGCTGCACCTGGGCCGACGGCGAGGTGCGCGTGCCCGACGGCGCCGCGCAGGCCTACAAGCTGTACTGGCAGGCCGGCTGGGTGGGCCTGGCGCACCCCACCGAATTCGGCGGCCAGGGCCTGCCCTACCTGCTGTCCAAGGTAGTGGAGGAGATGCTGTGCTCGGCCAACGTCGCCTTCGCCCTCTACCCGGGGCTCACCACCGGCTGCTTCGAGGCGATCCTGGCGTCCGGCTCCGACCAGATCAAGCAGCAGTACCTGCCCAAGCTCGCCACCGGCGAATGGACCGGCACCATGTGCCTGACCGAGCCGCAGGCCGGCTCCGACCTGGCGGCGGTGAAGACACGCGCCGTGCCCAACGGCGACGGCAGCTACGCGCTCGAGGGCGGCAAGATCTTCATCACCTCGGGCGAGCACACGATGGCGGACAACATCATCCACTTCGTGCTGGCGCGCCTGCCCGACTCGCCGCCGGGCATCAAGGGGCTGTCCACCTTCGTGGTGCCCAAGTACCTGCTGCGCCCGGACGGCGGCATCGGCGAGCGCAACGGCGTGCGCTGCGTCTCCATCGAGCACAAGATGGGCATCCACGGCTCCTGCACCTGCAGCCTGCAGTTCGAGGGCGCGCGCGGCTGGATGGTGGGCCAGCCCAACACCGGCATCCAGAACATGTTCGTGATGATGAACATGTCGCGCATCATGGTGGGCTACCAGGGCCTGGGCCTGTGCGAGCTGGCCACCCAGAACGCCATCGCCTACGCCAAGGACCGCAAGCAGGGCCGCGCCTTCAACGGCGGCGAGCAGATCATCGAGCACCCCGACGTGCGCCGCATGCTGCTGACCATGAAGGCGGTCACCGAGGGCGCGCGCGTGCTGGCCTACGAGACCGCGATGTACGTGGACCTGGCGCACGCCCACCCGGACGCGGCGGTGCGCGACGAAGCGCAGGACTGGGTGGAGCTCAACACGCCGCTGGTCAAGGCGTTCTGCACCGACTCGGCGTTCGACCTCGGCAGCCTGGCGGTGCAGGTCTACGGCGGCCACGGCTTCATCCGCGAGCACGGCATCGAGCAGATCGTGCGCGACGCCAAGATCCTGTGCCTGTACGAAGGCACCAACGGCATCCAGGCGATGGACCTGGTGCGGCGCAAGCTGATGCTGCACAACGGCCGCCTGGCGCAGCGCTTCTTCGCCAAGGTGCGCTCGGAAAGCACCGGCGACGCCCCGCTGGGCTTCATCGCCAAGCCGCTGCGCGAGGCGGTGGACGAGCTGGAAGCCACCGTCCACTGGCTGCAGCAGTCGTTCAAGACCAGCCCGGAAGACGCCGGCTTCGGCGCGGTGGATTTCCTGCGCGCGTTCTCGCTCACCTACCTGGGCTACAACTGGCTGCGCATGGCCAAGGCCGCCAGCGCCGGCACGGACGAGACGTTCCGGCGCGCCAAGCTGACCACCACCCAGTTCTTCGCCGCGCGCATGCTGAGCCAGGTGGCGCCCCTATGCCGCGGCGTGCGCAACCCGGCCGGCGAGCTGATGAAGCTGGAAGCCGAGGCGTTCTAGCCAGCGCGCCGGGCCACCAGCCATAGGGCGGGCCGCGCCCGCCATCGAGCGCGCCAATGAGGGTGGTTACCTCGAATCCCGCCGCCTTCTTCCCCTCCCCCTGAGGGAGGGGATCGAGGGGAGGGGTAAGCCTGAAAGTAGAGCAATCTTCCTGCCCCGTGCAGGCGGGCCGTGCCCGCCTCTTTCGCTGCCGATGGCGGGCCCGCCCCAGCCCCGAACCGTCGGCTGCGGCAGGAACGCACCGCCGGGAGAATTCGCCGGCGGAGCGCCGTGCTAGGATTTCGCGCGGGTCTATCGGCATCCACCGGTCCGGGAGGTGCGGCATGTCCAGCGTCTACGACTTCAGCGCAAAGACCATCGAAGGCGGCGAGCAGAAACTCGACGCCTACAAGGGCAAGGCCCTGCTCATCGTCAACGTCGCCAGCAAGTGCGGCTTCACGCCGCAGTACAAAGGCCTGGAAGCCCTCTATCGCAAGTTCAAGGACAAGGGCCTGGTGGTGCTGGGCTTCCCCTGCGACCAGTTCGGCCACCAGGAGCCCGGCGACGAAGCCGAGATCAAGAACTTCTGCTCGCTCAACTACGAGGTGAGCTTCCCGATGTTCGCCAAGATCAAGGTCAATGGCGACGACGCGCATCCCTTGTACAAATACCTGAAGAACGAGGAGAAGGGCATCCTCGGCACCGCCGGCATCAAGTGGAACTTCACCAAGTTCCTAGTCGACAAGAGCGGCGCGGTGGTCAAGCGCTACGGCTCGGTGGAGACGCCGGAGAGCATCGAGAAGGATTTGGCGCCGATGCTGGCTTGAGCGACGGTATCAGGGAGTGCAGTGAGACGGGAGCAGCGCAGCGCCGGTCGTGACTCGTGTAACCCGGCTGCGTCGCTCCCGCACAAATCTCAGGCCAAAGAAGTGGCGGCTATTCCGAAAGCTGGTCCCTGGAAATCACCCACAGCTTTTTCGTGAACGGGCCGCGCGAGGTCCAGGTGATATGCATGCCCGACGACAGGCCGATGACGTCGCCGGCGCGGAACGAATGCGTCTTGCCGGTGATCGTTTCCACCACGTCCACTTCACCTTCCAACAGCAGGATCGTCTCGTCGCCCAGCACGCCGGTGTAGGGCGTTACCAGGGTGCCATTGGCGTCGACGCTGGTACCGGCAATCCCCTTGCCCGAACGCCAGATGCCGCTGAGCATCGTCCCGGTCGAACCGCCCTGGCGGATGAAGAACAGCTCGCCGGCCACTTGCGGTCCCTCCTTGGGCTCAACGAAGTGATAGGCCTGCCACTGCGCCGGATTGTCGCTGACGTTGCTGACCAGCAGATCCCGCGGCGGATTCGGCGCCGGCTGGGTGCCGTTGAAGATGCACCAGTACTTCTTGAAGTACGGCGCGTTGATTTCCCAGATCACTTCGAGGTTCTTCGGGCTGCTGACAATGGAGCCCGGAGCGATCTGATAGCGCTTGCCCGTGGCAACCACGGTCAAGGTCGCCGAGCCTTCCATCACGCAGGCGGTCTCGTCGCCCAGGGGCGCGGAGTACACGACCCGGTGCGAACCGTCCTTCTGCGCACCCGGCGAGGTCGGCCCGGTGCGCCAGAAGCCCGCCTGCAGCCAGCCCGAGGTACCGTGCCTCCGCACCACCGCAATCTCGCCATGCACCTGCCTGCCCAGGCCCGGCTCCTCCCACTCGAAGGGCACCCACTGGTCCGGCGCCGGATTCTGCGTTCCGCCGTGGACCTGGTGGCTCGCGGCCGACTGGTACTGTTCTTTCATGCCCATGCTCGACTCCGTTTGCAAGAATGACGCTTCGCAATGCCGGGACCCGCGCATGGCGCGCACCCTGGCCCTCTACGGCATGATCGTCGCGGCAAGCGGCGGATACTTTTCCCGGAAGGAACGATTGCTGTTCCCAGGCGGCACCAGGGCCGCGTCCGTGGCTTCTCTGTGGCTATATTCCGGCACTATACTCGCGCACCAGTAGCGCCCGGCCCCGGGCTGCGGAGACCAGCGGACTGCGGAGAACGGCGGATGGCCGACGTCCTGACGACCGATGCGGTGGCACCGCGACAGCGCGTGGCCTACTGGCAGGACATGGTCTGCCAGACCTTCGTGCAGGCGCGCTGCGACTCCCGCATCGGCGCATCGTTCCGCGGCTGCATCTGTACGGAAAGCTTCGGCGAGACGGAAATCTCGCGCGTCGACGCCGGGCCGCAGCGCATTCTCCGGCGGCCCATCGACATCGCCCGCGCCTCAAAGCCCCGTTTCTACCTGTGTTACCACGCCGCCGGACACGCCCGCTATCGCGAGCGGAACCTGGAGAACGTGCTGGGCCCGGGAGACATGATCCTGCTCGACAACTGCGAGGCGTATTCCGCCGAATACGAGGAACCGGTCACCTCGGTCGTGCTGCATGTGCCTCACGCGGTCCTGCGCGATCGCTTCCGTCTCCCGGAGCGGGTGCTCGGGCGCAAGCTCGACGGATCGCGAGGATACCCGCGCATCGCCGGCGAGTTCCTGCAGTCCTGCATCGCCCAGGGGCACTTGCTTTCCCGTACCCAGCGCCCGGCGATCTCGGCGATGCTGCTGAATCTCTTCACCACCGTGCTGGCCGAAGAGCTAGGCGAACAGGCCGAGGTGGGCACGCACCAGGCGATCCTCCTGGCGCGCGCCAAGCAATACGTCCATGCCCACCTGCGGGACCCCGGCCTGAGCCTGGAAAATGTCGCCGGCGCGATTGGCGTGAGCGTGCGCTACGTCAGCCGCCTGTTCCAACGCGACGGGCTCAGCTTCGGCCGCTACCTGCTGCGACAACGCATCGAGCGCTGCCGGCTCGCGCTGGCAAATCCCGCGCTCGCCTCCGTCCGCATCGGCGAGATCGCGCTGGACAACGGCTTCAACAACTTCGCCCACTTCAGCCGCGTCTTTCGCGAAACCCAGGGCTGTTCGCCCAGCGAGTATCGGGCCAGGGCGTTCGAGCCCCTGCGCGGATAGCGATTGGCCGCGTCGGAAGCGCAATCAGCGTATGGCGATATGGTGGGTTACGCTCCGTGCGGAGCTAATCCGCCCGCCCTTGTGCTGAAGCGTTCGACGAACTTATAACCGGGGCATCAAGGGAGTATTCCCGTCGCCGGCGCGCCTGGACACGCTCGGCGTCGACTGGCTGTCATCCAGCGTCCGGGGCTGGATTCAGGCCAGGGTAGACGCGGCCCGGACATGCCGTGTTGGGTAGTCCGAGTGCTAGAATGAAAAATGGCTACTCGCGCTGAAACCATCGAATTCCGTGATCGGGCGCCGCCAGCACTAGCGGAGCATGGCCGCGTCCGCTTGCACAGAGCTGTTGCCTCACCAAGCAGCCTGTTGTAGCGACGCTGAAAACGGCAGACATCGGAACATTGAGTACCCCAAGACCATGACCGCAAGTGTACCCAGCTTCAAGCAGCAGGCGCACGAACTGATCGACCGCCTGCCCAGCACGGCCAGTTGGAAAGACTTGGCCTATGAAGCCTCTATCATTCAGGACATCGAGGAAGGTCTGGCGGACAGCGAGGCCGGGCGCGTCACCGACAACAATGAGGTTCGCCGCCAATTCGGATTGCCCGAGCTGCCTGAATGAGGGTGCGTTGGACTGACAAAGCGCTCCTTCGCCTGAAACAAGTTCACGACTACATTGCGCTGGACAGCCCGGTCAACGCTCGGCGTTTCGTCGATCGTCTCACGCAGAAGGCGGCGCTAATCGCGCTGCAGCCTCGCGCCGGTATCGTCGTCAAGAAGTACCAGCGTGATGACATCCGCGAAACCTACGAAGAGTACTACCGGATCATCTACTGCATTCGCGTTGATCGCATCGACGTATTGACCGTGCGCCACGGTGCGCGGCAGCTCCCTGAGCAGCTTCGCAACCTCTGAACAGACTGTCCAAGGGAAGCCGGCGATATCGGTGAGTGCAAGGGCGGGAGTGGCGCAGCGAATTGCGCCCATCGCCAAATGGAGGATTTCGCCCCGCGCGGAGACCCGCGGTTCCTCTCAATCTCGCTCCCTCTCCCCCCGCCCCTCCGGCCCTTCCAGGAACTCCCGCGCAAAGGTGTCGAAGCGGTCGGCTTCGATCGCGGCGCGCATGCGCGCCATCAGGTGCAGGTAGTAATGAAGGTTGTGGATGGTGTTGAGCCGCGCGCCCAGGATCTCGTTGCAGCGGTCCAGGTGGTGCAGGTAAGCGCGCGAGTAGTTGGCGCAGGTGTAGCAGGTGCAGGCGGGGTCCAGGTGAGCGGGGTCCTGGCGGTGGCGGGAGTTGCGGATGCGGATCACGCCTTCTGAAGTGAAGAGGTGGCCGTTGCGGGCGTTGCGGGTGGGCATGACGCAGTCGAACAGGTCCACGCCGCGCGCCACCGCCTGCACCAGGTCTCGCGGGGTGCCCACGCCCATCACGTAGCGCGGGCGGTCCGCCGGCATCAGGCCGGCTATGGCATCGAGCACGCCGAGGCGCTCGGCTTCCGGCTCGCCCACCGAAAGGCCGCCCAGGGCGTAGCCGTCGAAGTCGATTTCGCCCAGCCGCTGCAGCGACTCGCGGCGCAGGTCGGCGTACATGCCGCCCTGGACGATGCCGAACAGAGCGGAGTCGCCGCCGCCGCGGCGCGCGGCGTAGGCGCTCTTGCAGCGCTCGCCCCAGCGCGCGGACAGGCGCAGCGAATCCGCCGCGGCTTCGTGCGTGGCCGGGTACGGCGTGCATTCGTCGAACTGCATGAGGATGTCGCTGCCCAGCGCCATCTGCACTTCGATGGAGCGCTCCGGGGAGAGGAAGATGCGGTCGCCGTCCACCGGCGAGGCGAACTGCACGCCCTCCTCCGACAGCTTGCGCAGCTCGGCCAGGCTCCACACCTGGAAGCCGCCGGAGTCGGTGAGGATCGGCCCGTCCCAGTGCATGAAGCGGTGCAGGCCGCCGAGCTCGCGCACGGTCTGCTCGCCGGGCCGCAGCATCAGGTGGAAGGTGTTGCCCAGGATGATCTGCGCGCCGGCCTGGCGCAGTTCTTCGGGCGTCATCGCCTTGACCGTGCCGTAGGTGCCCACCGGCATGAACTGCGGCGTGTCGACGATGCCGCGGGCGAACGACAGGCGGCCGCGGCGCGCGCCGGCGGAGGTGCTGAGCAGGTCGAATTTCAAGGCGGCAGGCGCGGTGGCGGCGGGAACGGCGTAGCATACCCGCAGCCGATGCGGGCCTGCCGAGGGCCCGCCACCGCCTTCCACCCCCGCCGCAACAGGAGATGTATGCGCGCCGTCACGATCCTGCTGCTCGCCGCTGCCCTGGCCGGCTGCGCCAGCTCGCACGTCAGGGACTGCATGAAGCTCGCCGGCCCCGGCTGGTCGCAGCTCAAGCAGCCGCCCGCCGGCGCGCACGAGCTGCTGGCGCAGCAGAACCTGCCGGACGATTCCAGCAGCGTGATCTGGCTGGCCAAGGGCGACGACCGCGTGCTCATGTGCGACTACTCCAGTGGCCTGATCGTGCCGGGCTGCGGCGGCTCCAAGGCCTACGAGTACCTGCGCAAGGACGGCCGCTGGGTGTCGCGCGGCACCTTGCTGGATTTCTGCGACAACAACCCGGACCATTGAGCGGCTGACAGCCCGAAGCTGGTCCGCGAATGAACGCCAATAAACGCGAATAAAAGCGAAACATCGTCTACAAAAGAGACGGCGCATCGGTAGGGCGGGCCGTGCCCGCCGCGCACTTTTCCGCGGTAATTGGCGGGCACGGCCCGCCCTACAAATCGCGCCGCTGCTGTTGCGAGTTTTGATTCGCTTTTATTTGCGTTTATTGGCGTTCATTTGCGGACCGATTCCCCGCCTGCCTAAGACCGCTAAACCTTCCACGCCCGCGTGCCCTGCGGATACCGGTACCAGCCCGGGTCGGTATCGCCGCGCAGGTCGTCGCGCACCTTCAGCACGGTGAACATGCCGCCCATGCCGACCGTGCCGAACGGCCCGCGGCCCATCGACATGGGCAGGGTGTTGGCCGGGCCGCCCATGGCGCCGGCCATCTCGTCCATGCCGGCCATGCCCTTGGCGCCCATCGCCATGTAGTCGGGCAGCAGCTTGCGGATGTCGTCTTCCACGCCGCGCTGGTCCACGCCCACCGGGTTGGGGATGCCGTGGCCCATCGCGTTCATGGTGTGGTGCGACATGTGGCAGTGGAACGCCCAGTCGCCGGGGTTGTCGGCGACGAACTCGAAGTCGCGCATCTGGCCCACGCCGACGATGTGCGTCACCTCCGGCCGCCACGCGCTGCGCGGCCAGCGGTCGCCGTCGCCGCCGGTGACCCAGAAGCGGTGGCCGTGCAGGTGCATGGGGTGGTTCCACATGGAGACGTTGCCCAGGCGGATGCGCACGCGCTCGCCGGTGCGCGCCAGCAGCGGCGCGGTGGCCGGGAACACCTTGCTGTTGAAGCTCCACAGGTCGAACTCCAGCATGATCGACGGATCCGGCCGGTAGCTGCCCGGGTGCAGCGCCCAGTTGTGCAGCATGATGGCGTAGTCGCGGTCCACCGGCGGCGCATAGTCGCCGCTGGCGCCATCCTTCGGGTGGATGATGAAGAAGCCCATCATGCCCAGGGCCATCTGCGTCATCTCGTCGGCATGCGGGTGGTACATGTGGGTGCCGGCCTGGCGCAGGGTGAACTCGTAGGCCCAGGTCTCGCCGGGCTGGATCGGCGGCTGGTTCAGGCCGCAGACGCCGTCCATGCCGTTCGGCAGCAGGATGCCGTGCCAGTGCACGCTGGTCGGCTCGGACAGGCGGTTGCTGACCAGGATGCGCACGCGGTCGCCTTCCACCGCCTCGATGGTCGGCCCCGGCGTGGAGCCGTTGTAGCCCCAGCAGCGCGCGCGGCAGCCGGGCGCGAACTCGTGCTCGAATTCCTCCGCCACCAGGTGGAACTCCTTCACGCCGCCGCGCAGCACGAACGGCAGCGCGCGGCCGTTGGGCGTGCGCACCGGCGTGTAGCCGCGGCGCCGGCCCTCTTCCACCGCTTGCGCGGCGGGCGCCGCGTCCGCACGTGCAGCCGCCGCCAGCGCAGCCGGCCCGGCCAAGGCGCCGGCACCGAGCAGCCGGATCAATCCCCTGCGCGTCATCATGGCGCACCTCCCGCCGCTGCCGGCGCCCGCACGTCCGGCGCCACCGTGTCGCCCGAAATCCGGCTGTCGCTGGGCAGGCGCGCGCCGACCTGGCGCGACAGCTCCACCCGCGCCAGCCAGTAGTCGCGCACCGCTTCCAGGTAGCCGGCGTAAGCCTCGTATTCCTGCTGCCGCGCGCGGATCAGCTCGAACGGCCCGATCAGCATGAAATTGGCCTTTTCCTGCGTGTGGCGGACGATGCGCTCGCGCAGCGGGATGAATTCCGCCGCGTAGCTGCGCGCCAGCGCGCCCGCCGCCAGCTCGCGCTCGCGCGCCAGCGCCACACCCTGGTCCACGTCCAGCCTCAACCCGGCCAGCTCGGCCTGGCCCTGCTCCAGGCGTGCCTGCGCGCGCAGCACTGCCGCCTGGCCCTGGTCGAACAGCGGCAGGCGCAGCGAAGCCGACGGCCCGAGCAGGTGGCTGCGGTCGGTGTCGCGCTCGCCCTGCACGCCCACTTCGAAATCGCCGGCCAGGCGGTAGTCCCTCGTCACCCCCAGGGCCTGGGCCAGCGTATCGACCTCGCGCTGCTTGGCCTGCAGGTCCAGGCGGCTGGACTGCGCCAGCTGTTGCAGGCCGGCGGCATCGTCCTCGCCTGGCAGCGGCACCGGCAGCCGGTCGGGCACCTGCCAGTCGGCGCGCTCGGCCGGCAGGCCGAGCAGGCGGTCCAGCTCCGCGCGCGCGGCAAGCGCCTGGCTGCCCGCCTGCTGCGCGTCGAAGCCGGCCTGCACGGCTTCGGCCTGGCTCAGCTCGAGCTCCAGCGCCGGCAGGTTGCCGGCATCGGCGTAGCGCTGCGCCAGCCGTGCGGAGGCGGCCGCCGCGTCGGCCACCACATGGCGCATCCGCTGCACCTGTTGCGCGGCGACCAGCCGGTAATAGGCAGCGCGCACGTCGGCCGACAGGTCCAGGATGGCGCCCGCCGCCTGCTGCCGGGTGCGCTCGAACTCCGCCTGGGCCAGGCGCTTGCGCGGCCCCAGCAGCAGCAGGTCCAGGAAATTCTGCGTGATGCCGAAATCGTAGCGGTCGGCGTTGCCCGGCGTGTTGCTGAACAGCACCGCGCCGCTCAGCACGGGATTGCCCGGCCGCGCGGCCTGGTAGACGTCGGCGGCGCCCAGGCCCAGGCGGGCATATTCGGCGCGCAGGCGCGGATTGCCGAGCAGCGCCACGCGCACCGCGTCGCCGGCCGACAGCGGCCCCTGGCGCAGGATCGCATCGACCGCTTCGGGCGCAGTGCCGCTGGCGGCGGGCAGTTCCGGCCCGCCGCGGCTTTTCACCTGCTGCTGCACGTCCGCCCAGCCGCGGTCCGCCGGCACGCTGGCGCAGCCGCCGAGCGCGAGCGCCGCAACGGCCGCCATCGCCGCCACCATTGCCTTGCTGTATCGAGCCGCCACCGCAGGTCTCCCGACTTTCCGTTCACCGCTGATTCTTGCAACCGCCCCACCGCAAGCGGCCACATTACCCGGCCGCGGTTTTTCCCGCGATGACGTGCCTCAATCGGCCCTGCGAACCTGCGTGGGGCACCCTGCAAAACTGTTAGATTGCCGCCGGGATCGACAGATACGACAAAGACAGGACGTTCATGGACCAGGGCCCCGGCATCGTCGCAGCGCCACGGCGCGCGGCGGTGGCATTCATCTTCATCACGCTGGTCATCGACGTGCTTGGCTTCGGCCTGGTCATCCCGGTGCTGCCCAAGCTGGTGGAGCAGTTCATGGGCGGCGACACCCACCGCGCCGCCGAGGTCTACGGCCTGTTCGGCGCGTCCTGGTCGGCCATGCAGTTCGTGTTCTCGCCGCTGCTCGGCGCCTTGTCCGACCGCTGGGGCCGCCGCCGCGTGCTGCTGATCTCCTGCTTCGGCCTGGGCGTGGACTATATCGTCATGGCGCTGGCGCCCACGGTGGGCTGGCTGCTGTGCGGGCGCATCTTCTCGGGCATCTGCGCCTCGAGCTTCGCCACCGCCGGCGCCTACATTTCCGACGTCACCCCGCCGGAAAAGCGCGCGCAGGCGTTCGGCATGATGGGCGCGGCCTTCGGCCTGGGCTTCGTCGTCGGGCCGGCGCTGGGCGGCGTGCTCGGCCACCTGGGGCCGCGCCTGCCGTTCTGGGCGTCGGCGGCGCTGGCGCTGCTCAACTTCGGCTACGGCCTGTTCGTGCTGCCGGAGTCGCTGCCGCCGGAGCGGCGCGACGCGTTCCGCTGGCAAAAGGCCAACCCGGTGGGCGCGCTGCGCCTGCTGCGCGCGCACACCGGGCTGCTGGGGCTGGCCGGCGTCAACCTGCTGTTCCAGGTGGCGCACCACGTGCTGCCGAGCATGTACGTGCTCTACACCGGCTACCGCTACGGCTGGAACACGCTCACCGTGGGACTCACCTTGATGACCACGGGCCTGTTCAGCATCGTGGTGCAGGGCGCCATGGTCAAGCCGGCGGTGCGCTGGTTGGGCGAGCGCGGCGCGCTGCTGGCCGGGCTGGGCTTCGGCATCGCCGGCTTCACCTGGTTCGCGCTGGCGCCCAACCAGTGGTGGATGTGGGCCGGGCTGCCGGTGTTCGCCTGGATGGGCCTGTTCGGGCCCGGCCTGCAAAGCCTGATGAGCCGCCGCGTGCCGCCGCAGGAGCAAGGCAAGCTGCAGGGCGCCAACAGCAGCATCGTCGGCATCGCCGGGTTGGTCGGCCCGCTGCTGTTCACCCAGATCTTCGCCTTCGCCATCGACAAAACCCACGCCTGGAGCTTCCCCGGTGCGCCGTTCTTCGTCGCCGCCGGGCTGCTGGGGCTGTCGCTGGCGCTTGCCCTGCTGGTGACGCAAGGCCGGACGGCCGCGCCGGTGCAGGCCGGATGATGGAAGGACGCGCGGCGGCCCACGGCCGCGTGGTGCCCAGCGGATTCCGCCCGCACCCGGCGCTGCGCCAGGCGCACCTGCAGACCCTGTTGCCGGCCCTGCTGCGGCCGCTTCCGGCATTGCCGATGCGCCGCGAGCGGCTGGAGCTGCCCGACGGCGACTTCGTCATGCTCGGCTGGAGCGGCGGCACGCAGGGGCCGCTGGCGGTGCTGATCCACGGCCTCACCGGCGGGCTGGACTCCAAGTATCTGCGCGGCCTGGCGCGCCGCCTGGTGGCGCTGGGCTGGCGCACGGTGGCGCTGGAGCTGCGCGGCGCCGGCCCGCAGCCCAACCGCCTGCCGCGCTGCTACAACCAGGGCGACACCGGCGACTTTCTGCACCTGTGCCGGCTGCTGCGCGCGCGCGAGCCGGGCACGCCGTTGTTCGCGGTGGGCTGGTCGCTGGGTGGCAACGTCCTGCTCAAGGCGCTGGGCGAACAGGGCGAGGCGGCGCCGCTGGACGGTGCGGTGGCGGTGTCGGCGCCGTTCGAGCTCAAGCCCTGCGCCGAGCACCTGCGCCGCGGCTTCGCCCGCGTCTACCAGAGCCACCTGCTCAAGGGATTGCGCCAAGGCATCCGCCGCAAGCACGGCCCGGTGCCGGCGCCGCCCGGCGTGGACCTCCAGGCCGCGCTGCGCGCGCCGAATTTCTTTGCCTACGACGACGCCTACACCGCGCCCATCAACGGCTACCGCGACGCCGAGGACTACTACGCGCGCGCGTCCTGCCGCCAGTACCTCGGCGCGATCCGCCGCACCACGCTGATCCTTCACGCCGCCGACGATCCGTTCATGGTGCCGGACGTGGTGCCGCAGGCGCACGAGCTGGCGCCACAGGTAACGCTGGAGCTGTCCCCCACCGGCGGCCACGTCGGCTTCGTCGGCGCCGGCCGCTGGGGCGCGCCGGTCTGGTGGCTGGAGCGGCGGATTCCGCAGTTCCTGGACGAGGCTTTGCGTTCGACGGACAACGGCAACGGCAACGACGGTCCGCAAATGAACGCCAATAAACGCGAATGACAACAACCATTGCAAACAGCTGAATCCCCTCTCCCACCGGGAGAGGGGCGGGGGTGAGGGGCCGCCGGTTCGACGGAGCGCCAAACTTCGTCGACCTCGCTTCCCTCACCCGGCGCTGACGCGCCGACCTCTCCCGGAGGGAGAGGCAAGCACTGTGAGCCTGCCGGTTTGGAATTTCCTGATCGAACGGATATTCGCGTTTATTGGCGTTCATTTGCGGACCGAGCGAGTTCGCTCACTCTGACCGCTGCGGCAGGAACATCGCATCGCCGTAGCTGAAGAAGCGATAACGGGATTCCACCGCGTGCCGGTACGCCGCCATCACGCGTTCGTAGCCGCCGAAAGCACAGACCAGCATCAGCAGGGTGCTTTCCGGCAGGTGGAAATTGGTGAGCAGCGCGTCCACCGCGCGGAACTCGAAGCCCGGCGTAACGAACAGGCGCGTCTCGCCGTCGAAGGCGCAGACCGCGCCGTCGCTGGACACCGCGCTTTCCAGCGCGCGCACGACGGTGGTGCCCACCGCGACCACGCGGCCGCCGCGGCTCCGCGTGGCGGCGATGCGGCGCGCCAGCTCTTCGCTCACGCTGAGGCGCTCGGCGTGCATGCGGTGCGCGGCGAGGTCGTCCACCCGCACCGGCTGGAACGTGCCGGCGCCGACGTGCAGGGTGACGCAACCGGTCTCCACGCCGCGTGCGGCGATGGCGGCGAGCAGCGGCGCGTCGAAATGCAGGCCGGCGGTGGGCGCGGCCACCGCGCCCGGCACGCGCGCGAACACGGTCTGGTAGCGCTCGCGGTCTTCGCCCTGGGCCGCGCGCTGGATATACGGCGGCAGCGGCACCTCGCCGTGCGCTTCCAAAGCGGCCTGCAGGTCGTCGGTGGCGAAGCGCAGTCGGTAAAACTCGCCTTCGCGGCCGAGCACCTCGGCCGCCAGCTCGCCACGCGCGAACAGCAGCTGCGAACCGGTGCGGGGCGGCTTGCTGGCGCGCAGCTGCACCAGCGCGTGCTGCGCATCCTGCAGCCGCTCCACCAGGATCTCCACGCGGCCGCCGGTGTCCTTGAATCCGTGCAGCCGCGCCGGGAGCACGCGCGCGTCGTTGAACACCAGCAGGTCGCCGGCACGCAGCAATTCCGGCAGCTCGTCGAACCGGCGGTCGCGCAGCCCCCCCCCGGGCTCCAGGCACAGCAGGCGGCTGGCGCTGCGCTGCGCGGCCGGCTGCTGGGCGATGAGCGCCGCCGGCAGCTCGTAGTTGAAATCGGTGCGTCGCATGGTGCGCCGCATTGTACGAAAGCTGGGCGGCGGCGTTGCACCCGACTCTTGCGTCCGGCCCTTTATGCTTGTCGACGAACCTGCCGGTCAACTTCGCGTCGGCAGCAGCGTTTATCCGCCCATGACGCGCAACCACATCGTCCGCGGCTGTGCGGAACCATCGCGCTGGCGCAGGAGGTGCAGGTGCAGAACCAGGTGCACGCCGCCGCGGGACTGCTGGAGGCCGCCTAGCAAGTCCCGCCGCCGCAGGCGCGGGCGAGAGGACCAATCTCGACGAAGCATCACACGCAAAATTGCCCGCCCACGTCCACCACCCCAGCTATAATGACCCGCCCCGAAGCCTGGGTGGCGGAATCGGTAGACGCAGCGGACTCAAAATCCGCCGAGGCAACCCCTCGTGAGAGTTCGAGTCTCTCCCTAGGCACCAGCGATATTTTTCCCTTGCGATCGGCTGGCGTGCCACGCCTGTTCAGGATTCATCGCGCTGGTAGCTCTCAACAGCTGAAATGTCCGCTGTGGCTGCGACCTATTTGCACCATCGGCAGTATCTCCCGTTGATCCGGGCGATTGTTCCCGCTCCGTCAATATCACTGATCGATTTCCTTTATTCTTCGAACCGAACTGACGAGATACGCCTGAATTCGCCCCCGCGTATACGCCGGCGGCGGATTCGACGGCGTCCTATAAGAATCATCCGGAGGAACAACATGAGAGGGATCAAGGGCAGCGCTGCTGCCGTCGTCGTGCTTGCGGCTTTTGGAATCTCCGCACAGCCCTGGGCGCAGGAGCCGGGCTCGCCGGCAGCGGCGGCTTATCTGCGTCATTGCAGCGGTTGCCACGGCGCCGATCTCAGGGGCATCAGCGGCCCGACCAGCGGGCCGGCGCTCAAGGGCAAGGACTTTGCCGCGAAGTGGCGCCACAAGACCGCGGCCGAATTTCTCGCTTTCGTTGCGGAAAAAATGCCGGCCAATCAGCCCGGCTCCCTCGACGGCGCGACCTCCGCCGCCGCGGCGAATTTCGTGCGGATCCGAAACCATTTGCCGCCGGCACCGGCCGCGGCGCCGGGGGCGGCGCCATCGGCGGCCGCGCTGTTGGAGAGCGTGGTGCTGCCGGGGGATGCCGAAGACCAGGATTCGACTTACACCGCCGCCGTGGCGGCACATCGCGACCTCCTAGGCCGCCTGCGTCCGGTCGACGACGCCAGCCTCGTCGCCCCGGCGGCCGAGGACTGGCTGGCCTGGCGCGGTGCCAGCAACACCCAGGGGTACAGCAAGCTCGACAAGATAGACCGCTCGAACGTCGCCAGGCTCGCGCTGGAGTGGAGCCTGTCCCTGGATTCCGGCACCAACGGGATTGCGCCGATCGTGCACGACGGCGTCATGTTCCTGATCAGCGGCGGCACGGTGCGCGCCCTGGACGCCCGCAACGGCGACCTGCTGTGGAAATTCACGTGGCCGGTGGCGCCGGGAGTATTTATCGCCGATCAGCCGCGCGGCATCACGCTTTACGGCACCGCGCTGTACGTTCCCACCGTGGACGGCCACATCCTGGCGCTGGACGCGAAGAGCGGCAAGCTGCTCTGGGACCAGGCAGTCGCGCCGCCGGCGCAAAAGTACTGGCTGACGGCCGCACCGCTGGCGGTGCACGGCAAGATCATCCAGGGCGTGGCCGGCTGCTCGAGCAACGGCACCGGCGGCGGCTGCTTCATCGTGGCCTACGATGCCGCGACCGGCAAGGAGGCCTGGCGCTTCAACGCCATCCCCCATCCCGGCGAAACCGGGGGAGATAGCTGGAACGGCGCGCCCTGGGACAAGCGCTACGGCGCATCGGTGTGGAACACCGGCAGTTACGATCCCGATCTCAACCTGGTTTTCTTCGGCGTCGGCCAGACCTACAAGATTTCCACGCTGCTCGACCCGCAGAAGCAAAAGGGCGCCTCGTCCGACGCCCTGTTCACGGACACGACGCTGGCGCTCGATCCCGATACCGGCAAGCTCGTCTGGTTCTATCAGCATGCGGCCGAAGATGTGTGGGACCTGGACTGGTCGTTCGAACGCACGCTCGTCACGATCGACGGCCAGAAAGTGGTGATCACCGGCGGCAAGGAAGCCGTGTTCGACGCGCTCGACGCCAAGACCGGCCGTTACCTCTGGTCGTACGACTTCGGCCTGCAGAACCTCATCGCGAAGATCGACCCGAAGACCGGCCGGAAGACCTATGACCCGGCGCTCATGCCCGAATTCGGCAAGCACCAGTTCATCTGTCCGTCCTTCATCGGCAACCGCAACTGGCAGACCACCGCGTTCGACCAGGCGAGCAACATTCTTTATGTGCCGATCTCGCCGACCTGCATGGATTTCTGGCGCAGCGGGCATTCGCACGACGACACGTTCGTGCATCCGGGCGACCTTGGCGAGATGACCATGAAATTGCGCCGGCCCAAGGATTCGGACGGAAACTTCGGCTGGCTGGCGGCGCTCGACGTGGCCCATCAGAAGATCGTCTGGACCGATAAATGGCGCGCGCAGCAGTCGAGCGCAGCTCTGGCGACCAGCGGCGGCCTGGTGTTCAACGGAACCCGCGACCGGGTCTTGCGCGCCCTCGATAGCAGCACCGGCAAAACGCTGTGGAAAGCCGGCCTGCCGGCGCTGCCGAATTCCTTTCCGCTGACGTACATGGTCGACGGCAAGCAATACCTCGCCCTCGTCACCGGCGGCGGCACGGGGTTCGACGGCTATGTGCAAGCGCTTACACCGGAGCGTGCCCCGGCCAGCGGCAACAAGACGATCATGGTGTTCGCATTGCCGGACGCACCACCCTGACCGTAGCTGCGAAAAGAGCCGGGTGAAGCCGGTTGAACCTGGATTGGCGCGCCGTGCCCGTTCATGCCGGCGCGTGCATTTTATATGGCACTTTAATCAACATTCATTTGATTTTGTAAATCAGGTAGTTATAATAAAATCTCAGGGCTCTGCATTGGCCGGGGCCGACAGCGCGGATGCGCCCCGCTCTCCGCGGGCTCCCGGGAATGGCCCGGTGCCGCTCCGAATCTGGTCTTTTTGACCCGGACGGTACATCCTTCGAGGCGGGACGCCCCGGCCCGGCAGCCTTTTCCGGCCGATGGACGGGCATGGATGGCGGCCGCGGAAGCGGAGCCCCTGCCGGCGGTCGCGCCGACTGCGTCAAGCACGTTTTCAACGATACCTATACACCCGCGGTACTGGACGAGGAGCTGAGTTATGGAAGTTGGCCTGCAATTCATTTTTCAGAACACGCACGCCGGCATGTCCGATGCCGAGATGATGCGCAAGGAAACCGAGATCGCCCTGCTGGCCGACGAGGTCGGGATGGATTTCCTGCTGCTGCCGGAGCATCACTTCGACCCGAACTATTCGATGATGCCGGACA
>JADHNH010000086.1 GCA_016779605.1 Nevskia sp.
TGCGCAACTTCGGCTTCCTGGTGAAGGACGTCTCGCGTCTTTCCGCGCGCAATTTCGAGCGCCACGCCAAGGCGCTGAAGCTCACCCTGTCGCAATGCCGCGTGCTCACCTACCTGTCCCGCAATGAAGGCATCAACCAGATCCAGCTGGCCATGCTGACCGAAACCGATCCCATGACCCTGGTGCGCATCCTCGACCGCATGGAAAAAGACCAGTGGATCGAGCGCCGCGCCGATCCCGACGACCGCCGCGCGCGGCGCCTCTACCTGCAGGCCGGCGCCACGCCGATCCTCGAGCAGATCTGGCTGATGGTGGACCGCTCGCGCGGCGAGGCCATGGCCGGCCTGAACGCCGGCGAGCAGAAAATTCTGATGGACCTGCTGGAGCGGGTGCGCTCCAACCTGACCGAACTGGTGCCGAACGCCGGCGAGGTGGGCATTTCCAGCCACCGCGACACCGTGGCGGTGGCGCCGCTCGCCGTGCGGGCCGCGCGCGCGCGCAAGGTGTCGGCATGAGCGCGGCATCGGATTTCGGCAGGCGCAGCCAAGCGCCTGCGCGCAGCCTGCGCGACCGCCTGCGCATGCCGCTGATGCTGGCCGGGGTGGTCGTGGTGGTCGGCGGCGGCGGCCTGGTATACCTCACCGGCGGCCGCTACATGTCCACCGACGACGCCTACCTGCAGGCCGGCATGACCTCGGTGTCGAGCAGCGTGCCCGGCCGCGTCATCGAGGTGAAGGTGCACGACAACCAGTTCGTGCACGACGGCGACGTGCTGTTCCAGATCGACCAGGCGCCGTACAAGGTGGCGGTGGCCGAAGCGCAGGCCAAGCTCGGCAGCGCGCGGCTGCAGGTGAACGCGCAGAAGTCGGCCTACCGGCAGCAGATGGCCAACGTGCGCCAGGCGCAGGACGCGGTGACGTTCGCGCAGCGCGAATACGACCGCCAGAAGCACCTGCTCGCCTCCGGCATCTCCTCGCAGGCCCAGTTCGACCGCGCCAGCCACGAGCTCGAGTCGGCGCACCAGCAGGTGGTGTCCGCGCAGCAGCAGCTGGCCGGCATCCTGGCCATGCTCGGCGGCGATGCCGACATCGCCGTGGACGACCATCCGAGCGTGCAGCAGGCCAAGGCCGAGCTGGACCGCACGCAGCTGCTGCTGGCGTACACCTCGGTGCGCGCGCACAGCGACGGCATCGTCACCAAGGTCGAGCAGCTCCAGGTCGGCGACTACATCAACCCCGGCAACGCGATGTTTTCGCTGATGTCGCCGCACGTCTGGGTGGAGGCGAACTTCAAGGAAGACCAGCTCACCTGGATGCGTCCCGGCCAGAAAGCCACGGTCGACATCGACGCCTACCCGATCCGCAAGTTCCACGCCCACGTGGCCAGCGTCAGCCCGGGCACCGGATCGCAGTTCTCCGCCCTGCCGCCGGAGAACGCCACCGGCAACTGGGTCAAGGTGGTGCAGCGCCTGCCGGTGCGCCTGGAAATCGACGATCCCGACCCGGCGATGCCGCTGCGTTCGGGCCTGAGCGCGGTGGTCGAGGTTGACACCGGGCATCGCCGCAAGCTGTTCGGAGGTTCACCGGCAGCCGACGGCGAAGACCACAGCGCGCGGTAGCCGCGATGTCGCACGCCGCACTGTCGGTGCGACACAAGGGCCTGATCACCGGCACGGTGATGCTGGCCTCTATTCTGCAGTCGCTCGACACCACCATCGCCAACATCGCGCTGCCGCGCATGCAGGGCAGCGTGTCGGCCACCCAGGACCAGATGACCTGGGTGCTGACCTCGTACATCGTCGCCGCCGCCATCATGACGCCGCTGTCGGGCTGGCTGGCGGGGCGCTTCGGCCGCAAGCGCCTGTTCATCATCTCCATCGCCGGCTTCACCGTCGCCTCGGCCCTGTGCGGCATGGCGCAGACGCTGCCCGAGGCGGTGGTGGCGCGCCTGCTGCAGGGCCTGTTCGGCGCGGCGCTGATGCCGATGTCGCAGGCGGTGCTGCTGGACATCAACCCGCCGGAGCTGCACGGCCGGGCGATGGCGGTGTGGGCGCAGGGCGCGGTGGCGGGCCCGATCTTCGGGCCGGTGCTGGGCGGCTGGCTCACCGACGCCTACAACTGGCGCTGGGTGTTCTACATCAACATCCCGCTCGGCATCCTCGCCCTGCTCGGCATCCTGGCGTTCCTGCCGGAGTCGCGCGGCAAGCGCAGCCGCTTCGACTTCTTCGGCTTCGCCACGCTCAGCGTCGCCATCGGCGCGATGCAGATGATGCTGGACCGCGGCGAGTTCAAGGACTGGTTCAACTCCAGGGAAATCTGGATCGAGACGGTCGTCGCCGGCCTGGCCTTCTACCTGTTCGTGGTGCACAGCGCCACCTCGCAGCAGCCCTACATCCGCCCGGCGCTGCTCAGGGACCGCAACTACATCAGCGGCTGCTGCTTCATCTTCCTGATGGGGCTGGTGCTGTTCTCGACCATGGCGCTGATGCCGCCGCTGCTGCAGGAGCTGCTGAACTACCCGGTGCTGGAGGCCGGCATCATCACCGCGCCGCGCGGCATCGGCTCGCTGGTGGCGATGATGGTCGTCGGGCGCCTGGTGCACCGCACCGACCCGCGCTTTTTCCTGGGCCTGGGCTTCCTGCTCAACGCCGCCTCGCTGTGGGCGATGACCTGGTTCTCGCCGCAGATGGACGAGTCGCTGATCATCTGGACCGGCGTGCTGCAGGGCGTCGGCACCGGCATGTCGTTCGTGCCGATGTCGGCCATCGCCTTCGCCACCCTCACGCCGGAGCTGCGCAACGAAGGCACCGCACTGTTCAACCTGCTGCGCAACATCGGCGCCAGCCTCGGCATTTCCGGCACGGTGGCGCTGCTGACCAACAACACGCAGGTGCTGCACTCCAGCCTGGCCGCCCACCTGACGCCGTTCAACCTCGCCGCGCACCACCCGCAGGTGGCAGCGGCGATGAGCTCGCGCGACGGCATGGCGCAGCTCAACCATGCCATCACCGGCCAGGCGCAGCTGATTTCCTACATCAACGATTTCTACGTGATGGCGCTCATCACGGTGCTGTCGATGCCCTTGCTGCTGCTGGTGCGCAAGCCGCGAGCGTCCAAGACCTCCGTGCAGGTGGTCGCCGAGTAACAACAACCGATCGAGTCCGTGCAACCCGTGCCCGCATCCAGCCTCCAAACCCGTCTGCTCCTGAGCGCCGCCGCCGGATGCGCCGCCCTGCTCGGCGCCTGCACCGTCGGCCCCGATTTCGTCGCGCCCAAGGCGCCGGCGGCGAGCGGCTATGTCGCCGGTCCGCTGCCGGGCCTGGCCGCGGCCGGCGACCAGCGGGTGGCGCCGGGCCAGGCACCCGCCGGCCCCTGGTGGAGCGCATTCCAATCCGCCGAACTCGACGCCGCCATGCGGCTCGCCCTGGACGGCAACCGCAGCTTGGCCGCGGCGCAGGCCAGCCTGGACCAGGCCCGCGAAGAGGTGACGGCGGCCGGCGGCGCGCTCTATCCGCAGGTGACCGGTGCCGCCGGCGCCGGCCGGCAGAAGTACGGCGCCGCGTTCCTCGGCAGCCAGGTGCACAGCTTTGCGCCGTTCTCTTATTTCTCCGCCGGGCCGAGCGTCAGCTACGTGCTCGACTACCTGGGCGCGGAGAAGCGCAGCGTCGAGCGGCGGCAGGCGCTGGCGCAATACCGGGCATTCGAGCTGGCCGCCGCCCAGCTCAGCCTCACCGGCAGCGTCGCCCAGCAGGCCTTCACCATCGCCTCGGCCAGCGCGCAGATCCGCGCGGTCGAGGCGATCATCGAAGAGGACGGCCGCAACCTGCAGCTGGTGCAGTCGGCGTTCGAAGCCGGCTCCGGCACGCGGGTCGACGTCCTCGCCGCGCAAAGCCAGCTCGCAGCGGACCAGACCCTGCTGCCGCCGCTGCGCCAGGAACGCGCCGTGGCACGCCACGCCCTGGCGCTGCTGGCGGGCAAGGCGCCGGCCGACTGGACGCCGCCGGACTTCGAGCTGGAACGCCTGAAGCTGGCGCAGGGCCTGCCGCTGGGGCTGCCCTCGGAGCTGGCGCGCCGCCGCCCGGACATCCTCGCCGCCGAGGCTCAGCTGCACGCCACCACCGCCGAACTGGGCATGGCCACCGCCGACCTGTATCCGCAGATCCGCCTGACCGCGTCGATCAGCCAGCAGGCGCTGTCGCCCGGGCGCCTGTTCGGCGAAGGCAGCTCCGCCTGGGCGCTCGCCGCCGGCATCAGCGGGCCGATCTTCGACGGCGGCACCCTGCGCGCGAACCGCCGTGCCGCCGTCGACGCCACCCGCGCGGCGCTAGCCAACTACGAGCAGGCCGTGCTGCAGTCGTTCGGCCAGGTCGCCGATGCGCTCGAAGCGCTGGATCACGACGCCGAACTGCTCGCCGCGCAGCGCCGCGCGCTGGACACCGCCGGCGACAGCCTGCGCCTGGCGCAGGACAGCTTCCGCGCCGGCAATTCCGGCGTGCTGCAGGTACTCGACGCCGAGCGGCTGTCGCAACAGGCGCGCCTGGGTTATGTGCGCGCGCTGGCGCGCCGCTACCAGGACACCGCCGGGCTGATGGTGGCGCTGGGGGGATCGGTGCCCGCTGCGGCATCCGGCGGGGCCGCCGCCAAGCCGGAATAGGCGCTGTCCGGCGCGCCTGCGGGCAGCCCGGCGGCCGCCCTTTCGCCCTGCTTCCCAGCCAGCCGTTACGAGGCTTCGGCGCCAGCCCTTCACCGATGCCACGCCCGCGGCGGGGAACCCGCTCAGAGCCCCGTGCCGCTGAGCGCGGCGTGCACGACGGCCAGCAGGCAGCCGATGAACGCCACCGTCATCAGCAGGCCGACGCCGATGAAGGCCAGGGGCTTGCCGCGCTCGAAATCGCGCACGCGGTTCCTGCTGCTCTGCACCCCAAAGAACGAGGCGAGCACGCTGCCCGTGGTCTGCCACAGGCTGACCGAACCGGACTGGCCCTGGCTGGACGATGGATCGATCGGTTTCATGGCGCATCTCCTGGCGGGACGAGTGGGGCATGCACATCCTAGGACTTGCGCATCAAGGGAAACAGATACAGATTTCGGATTGACGACGGAAACAGATCGTCCGCATCATGCGGCCCGATCGGAGGAACCGATGCTCTACCGGGAGCTGGTCGAGGAACTGTCGCACCTGATCCGCAGCGGCGCCCTGCGCGCCGGGGAAAAGCTGCCTTCGGTGCGCGCGCTGCGGCGGCAGCGCGGCGTCAGCCAGTCGACCGTGCTGCGCACGTACGACGAGCTGCAACGCCGCGGACTGGTCGAGGCCCGCGCCCGCTCGGGCTACTTCGCCACCGGCGGCGCGGCCCGGGTGCTCGAATCGCCGGCGCAAGTGCGGCCGCCGCGCGGCGCCGGCGCGGTGGACGTCGCCGAGCTGGTGTTTTCCATCCTGCGATCGAACCAGGGCGCGGCAACGGTGCCGCTGGGCTCGGCGTTCATCAGCCCCTACCTGTTTCCGCTGGCGCGCCTGGGCAAGGTGCTGGGCGCGGCGGCGCGCGACCTCGATCCCTGGACCACGGTGGCCGACCTGCCCCCGGGCAGCTGGAACCTGCGGCGGCAGATCGCCCGGCGCTATGCGGCGGCAGGTGCGCGCGTGACGCCCGACGAGATCGTGGTGACGGCGGGCGCCATGGAAGCGCTGGGGCTGTGCCTGCGCGCGGTGACCGCGCCGGGCGACATCGTCGCGGTGGAGTCCCCGGCGTTTTACGGCGCGCTCCAGGCGATCGAGGAACGCGGGCTGCGCGCGGTCGAGGTGATGACGCACCCGCAGCACGGCATCGACCTCGACAGCCTGATGCGCACCCTCGACCGGCACCCGGTGAAGGCCTGCTGGTTCATGACCTCGTTCCAGAACCCGCTCGGCAGCCTGATGCCGCAGGCCGCGCGGCAGGAGCTGGTGCGCCTGCTGGCCGAACGCAAAATCCCGCTGATCGAGGACGATGCCTACGCGGAGCTGTATTTCGGCAAGGCGCCGCCGCGGCCGGCCAAGGCCTTCGACCAGGACGGCCTGGTCCTGCACTGCGGCACGTTCTCGAAGTGCCTGGCGCCGGGCTACCGCATCGGCTGGGCGGCGCCGGGACGCTTCGCCGAACGGGTGGCGCGGCTCAAGCTGATGCGCAGCATCTGCACCAACGTGCCGACACAGGAGGCACTCGGCGATTTCCTTGGCAAGCCGCGCGCCTACGACGACCATTTGCGAGTCCTGCGCCTGAAGCTGCAGGCGCAACAGCACGAATTGCTGCGCGCGATCGCCAAGTACTTCCCGGCCGATACGCGGGTGACCCGGCCGCAGGGCGGCTACTTCGCCTGGGTCGAGCTGCCCGCGCAGGTCGATACCTTGCGCCTGCACCAGGCGGTCGCGTCCCGCGGCATCAGCATCGCCCCGGGCCCGATCTTCTCCGCCCAGCGCCGCTTCGCCAACTGCCTGCGGCTGAATTACGGGCATCCGTGGTCGGAAAAGTTGGAAGACGCAATGGCGGCGATCGGCCGCCAGCTGCGGCGGCCATCGTGACCGATTCCGTCACGCGCCGGCGCCCCGCGCCGTGCCGCTGCAGCGGCCGCCCGGCACCGGTCCAGATGGGGAGTCTGCCGGGCGGCGTTCGTGAATGGCCGCAATTGCGCCTAAAATCGGCACCTGCAGCCGCTACCCCGGTACAGCTGCGAACACGCTCGCGCCCCAATTGAACCCGAATCCGACAAATCCCTGGCTGTTCTGCACGGCGCCGATGATGGACTGGACCGACCGCCACTGCCGGTTCTTCCTGCGCCTGCTGACACGCCGTGCGCGGCTGTATACGGAAATGGTGCACACCGGCGCGGTCCTCCATGGCGATTGCGCGCGGCACCTCGCGTTCGATCCGGCTGAACACCCGGTGGCGCTGCAGCTCGGCGGCAGCGATCCGCAGGCGCTGGCGCGCGCCGCGGAGATCGGTGCCGCGCGCGGCTACGACGAGATCAACCTGAACTGCGGCTGCCCCTCGGACCGCGTGCAGGAAGGGCGCTTCGGCGCCTGCCTGATGGCGGAGCCGCAACGCGTCGCCGCGGCGGTGGCGGCGATGCGCGCGGCCGGCGGCGTGCCGGTGACGGTCAAGTGCCGCATCGGCATCGACGACAGCGAGGACTATGTGTTCCTGCGGCGTTTCGTGGAGACCGTCGCCGCCGCCGGCTGCGCCACCTTCGTCGTGCACGCGCGCAAGGCCTGGCTCAAGGGCTTGTCGCCGAAGGAGAACCGCGAGGTGCCGCCGCTGTCGTACGAGACCGTCTACCGTCTCAAGCAGGAATTTCCCGCGCTGACGGTGGTGCTCAACGGCGGCATCCGCACGCTGGAGCAATGCGAAGTGCACCTGCGGCACGTCGACGGCGTAATGCTGGGACGCGAAGCCTACGAAAATCCGCAGCTGCTGGCGCACGTCGACAGCCGCCTGTTCGGCGACCCGCAGCGGCCGCCGGCGCGCGCCGAGACGCTGGCGCGGCTGCAGCCTTACGTCGAGCGCGAGCTGGCGCGCGGCGTTGCACTCCAGCATATCGTCCGCCACCTGATGGGGCTGTACCGCGGCCAGCCGGGCGGCCGCGCGTTCAGGCGCAGCCTGGCGCAGCACGCCCATCGTCCCGGCGCGGGTTGGGGGGTGATCCAGGGCGCCCTGGCCGAGGCCAACGCGAGTTCGAACACGGCCGCATTTGCCGAATAAACCGGGGGATGCCGTCCGGAGGGGCTAAAATGGCTCCGATGGGGATCTCCTTGAAGCGGGGCCGTGCACCGGCGAGGATGGCGCTCGCCGCGCTGGCCGCGGTGTGCGCGGGCTGCGCCTCGATGCAGGCGCGCGATCCGCATCCGCGCGTGCGCCTGGAGACCACGCAAGGCGACATCACCCTGGAGCTGGACCGCCAGCATGCGCCGGCAACGGTCGACAACTTCCTCGCCTACGTCGCCGAGCACCGCTACGACGGCACCGTGTTCCACCGCGTGCTTGCCGGCTTCGTGGTGCAGGGCGGCGGCTACGACGCGCAGCTGCACGATCGCCCGCGCCATGCGCCGATCCGGCTGGAGTCGGCCAACGGCCTGCACAACCTGCGCGGCAGCGTGGCGATGGCCCGCGACGAAGCGCCGGATTCGGCCGACTGCGAGTTCTACATCAACCTCGTCGACAACCTGAAGCTCGACCCGCACCCGGACATTCCGGGGCGCGAGCACGGCTACGCCGTGTTCGGGCATGTGGTCGCAGGACTGGACGCGGTGGACCGCATCGCCGCGGTGCCGGTGCACACGGTCGACGGCGCGGCCGGCGTGCCGGTGCGGCCGGTGCTGATCCGCCGCGCCGAGCTGCTGCCGGTGCGGCGATGAGCAAGCCCGTCCTGCTGATCTCGGACCTGCACCTGCCGGTGCAGCCCTCGCCCCTGCGCGACGCGTTCCTGGCCTTCCTGGCCGGGCCGGCGCGCTCGGCGGAGACGCTGTTCATCCTCGGCGACCTGTTCGAGTACTGGATCGGCGACGACGCCGGCCTGGTGGACTATGCCGGGGAAGCCGTCGCCCTGCGGGAGCTGGCCGACAGCGGCGTGCGGGTGCGCCTGATGCGCGGCAACCGCGATTTCCTGGTCGGGCGCCTCTTCGCCAAGGCCGCCGCGCTGCGCATCGTGCAAAACGGCCTGCGCCTGGATCTGGCCGGCACGCCCACCCTGCTGCTGCACGGCGACACCCTGTGCACCGACGACCGCGCCTATCAACGCTGGCGGCGCTTGACGCACAACCGCCTGGTGCGGCGCTGCTTCCTGGCCTTGCCCGAGGCGCTGCGCCGCCGCATCGCCTGGCACGCGCGCGGACGCAGCGAGGCCGACAAGCGCAACAAGCCCGAGGCGATCATGGACGTCAACGCGCACGCGGTGCGCGCGGCGTTCCGCCGCCACCGCGTCGGCCGCATCATCCACGGCCATACCCACCGGCCCGCCGACCACCGGGTGGAGGTGGACGGACATCCGCTCGAACGCATCGTGCTCGCCGACTGGCGCGAGCAGCGGATCGAGTACCTGGTCTGCGACGACGCGGGCTGCCGCCGCGCAAGCTTTGCCGCCGCGCCTTAGAATCTCAGGCACATTTGCGCCAAGCGCCGCACCGGCGCCGACCACCGTGCCGGAAACTGCCGCCGTCCAGAAGCTGATCGACCACTTCCACCACGACATCCCGCACGCGCGCGAGCTGGGCATGGAAGTGATCAGCGCCAGCGCCGAGCGCACCGAAGTGCGCCTGCCGTTCCGCCCCGAGTTCCTCGGCGACACCGAACGCCAGCTGATCCACCCGGGCGTGGTCACCACGCTGATCGACTCCACTTGCGGCGTAGGCCTGATGGCGCGCCTGGGCCGGCCGGTGACGATCGCCACGCTGGACCTGCGGGTGGACTACCTGCGCCCCAGCCGGCCCGGCATCGGCCTGATCTGCAGCGCCGAGTGCTACCGCCTGACCGGCCAGATCGCCTTCATGCGCGCCTCGGTGTGGCAGGACGACCCGGCCACGCCGGTGGCCGCCAGCGTATCGACGTTCATGCTCAACAGCGGCGGCCCGCAGATCGGCCGCCCGCCGGAGGGCGCGCCTTGAACTTCGACCAGGCGCGCCGGCTGGCGCGCGAACAGGGCGACGCCAGCGAGCTGCTGGCGCTGGTGCCCTACGCCGCCTACCTGGGCCTGCGCATGGAAATGGGCGCCGACGGCACCGCGCTGCTGCGGCTGCCGTTCAAGCCAAGCCTGATCGGCAACCCGCGCAAGCCGGCGCTGCACGGCGGCGTGGTTGCAGCGTTCATGGAAGGCGCCGCCCTGCTGCACCTGCTGCTCGTGCTCGACGAGCGCCGCGTGCCCAAGAGCATCGACTTTTCGATCGACTACCTGCGCTCGGCGCAGGCGCAGGATACCCTCGCCTCTTGCGCCGTGGAGCGGCTCGGCCGCCGCGTGGCGCAGGTGCAGATCCGCTGCTGGCAGGCCGAGCCGCAAAAGCCGGTGGCGCTGGCCCGCGCGCATTTCCTGCTCGCGTCGGATGAATGAGGCCGGCGCGGACTTTGCCGGCTGGGTCACGCTGCGCGAGATCGACGCCGCCCAAGCCCTGCCCAAGGGCAGTGCGTTCCGCGCCTTCAAGCGCCTGCTGCCCGAGCTGAGCGAGGGGCCCGATTTCATCGTCGCCGGGCCGCCGCCTTACGCGGCCTTGCGCGCGGCGCTGGCGGCGGCCGGACGGATCTACCGCGGCTCGGTGCATCCGGTGCTGCTGTCGCCCGCTGCGGCCGCGCGCCTGCGCGTTGCCTGCGGCGGCGGCCGGGGCTAGGATGCCCCAACCGATCCGGAGCCTCGCCCGATGGATGCCAAGACCCTGCTGGAGAAGCTGCCCGCCGCGTTCCAGCCGCAGGCCGCCGGCGGCACCAACGCGGTGGTGCAGTTCAACTGCTCCACGCCGTACTACGCCGCCATCAAGGACGGCGCCTGCACCGTCACCGCCGGCATCCATGCCGGCGCCGACGTGACGCTGACCATGAGCGACGAAGACCTGGTGGCCCTGCTCACCGGCGAGCTCAACGGCATGAGCGCGTTCATGACCGGCAAGCTGCAGCTCGAAGGCGACATGATGCTGGCGCAGCGCGTCGGCAGCTTTTTCGACGCCGCCAAGCTTGGCTGAACGCGCCGCCGCGGACGCCCGGCCGCCGGCCTGCGCAACTTTGCCCGGGGGCTTTTCGTTCGCACTGCAGCTGCGCGGCGGGCGGCTCGAACTCAGCGCCCTGCACCGGCCGGGCTACGGCCCGATCTGTGCGGACTGGGGCAGCACAGAGATGCGCCGCCGCATCGCCGCCGGGCGCCGCCAGCCGCTGGCGCGTGCCGCCGGCCTGCACAAGGCGCCCCTGCCCTCGGTGCTCGACGCCAACGCCGGGCTCGGCCGCGACGGCTTCCTGCTGGCCGCGCTGGGCGCGGACGTCACCCTGGTGGAACGCAATGCGACCG
This sequence comes from Nevskia sp., assembly GCA_016779605.1. Lineage (GTDB taxonomy): Bacteria > Pseudomonadota > Gammaproteobacteria > Nevskiales > Nevskiaceae > Nevskia. Next base: position 11,013 of record JADHNH010000086.1, read on the forward strand.
TTCTTTCGCTGCTGCGCGATGCGCAGCGCCGCGCCCTGGACGAGCCGGCGCTGCGGCCGGCGGCCGAGCGGCTCGAGTTGCTCGGCGCCGATGCCGGCTCGGTTTTGGCGTCCGGCCGGCGCTGGGACGTGGTGTACCTGGACCCGATGTATCCGGACGACGGCAAGGCCGCGCTGCCGTCCAAGGAAATGCAGATCCTGCGCGACCTCGCCGGCGGCGATCCCGATGCCGACCGCTTGCTGGCGCCGGCCCGCGCCTGCGCGCGGCGGCGCGTGGTGGTGAAGCGCCCGCTCAAGGCGCCGTGGCTGGACGGCGCGGCGCCCGACCTGTCCCTGCGCGGCACCCAGCTGCGCTTCGACGTTTACCTGTGTGCCGCGGCGGCGGCGCACAATAGCGGCAAAGACTAAGAGCGTTCGACCCCGCCATGCTCCGCCTGACCCTGGTGCGCCACGCCAAGTCCTCCTGGGACGATCCCGCGCTGGGCGACTTCGACCGCCCGCTCAACGGCCGCGGCCGGCGCGATGCGCCGCTCATGGCCAAGCGCCTGGCGTCCGAGCCGCTGGGCCCGGTGCGGCTGGTGTCCAGCCCGGCGGTGCGGGCGCTCGCTACCGCCCATGCCTTTGCCGAAGTGCTGGGCGTGCCGGAAAAGCAGGTGCGCGTGGAGCCGAACGTCTACGACGCCGAGGCGGACACGCTGCTGGGCATCGTGCATGGGCTCGACGACGCCGATCGCCACGTGCTGCTGTTCGGCCACAACCCCGGCCTGTCGGAACTGGCGGCGGCGCTGGCGCCGCACGACATCGGCGAGCTGCCGACCTGTGCCGTGCTCACCCTGCGCTTCGAGTCCACGCATTGGCGCACGATTGGGCAGGCCAGCACGGTCGAGCGCTACCTGGTGCCGAAGAAGGAATGAACGCCCATGGTGCGGCCATGAACACGCCGGTGCAGCCCACGTTTTTCATCACCCATGGCGGCGGCCCGTGCTTTTTCATGGACTGGAGCCCGATCGGCCCGGCTGACAGCTGGAACCGCCTGGGCGAGTGGCTGCGCGCGCTGCCCGCCACCCTGCCGGCGCGGCCGGCCGCCGTGGTGGTGGTCTCCGCGCATTGGGAGGCGCCGCTGTTCAGCATTACCGCCGACCCGCGGCCGGAGCTGATCTTCGACTATCACGGCTTCCCCGAGCACACCTACCGCCTGCAATACCCGGCGCCGGGCGCGCCGGCGCTGGCCGGCGAGGTTCGCGCCCTGCTCGCGGGCGCCGGGCTTGCCGCCGCCGAAGTGCTCGGGCGGGGCTACGACCACGGCGTATTCGTCCCCTTCAAGCTGGTCTTTCCCGACGCCGACGTGCCGATCGTGCAGCTGTCGCTGCGTGCGGACCTGGGCCCTGCGGTTCACCTGCAAGCAGGCCGCGCGCTGGCGCCGCTGCGCAGCCGCAATGTGCTGATCGTCGGCAGCGGCTCCAGCTACCACAACCTCAGGCGCTTCGGCGCCGCCGGCGGCGCCGCATCCGAGCAGTTCGACGCCTGGCTGACCGCCACCGTGACCGCTGCAGACGCCGCCGGCCGTGAGCAGGGCCTGGCGCACTGGGCCGAAGCGCCGGCCGCGCGGCAGGCGCATCCGCGCGAGGAACACCTGCTGCCGCTGATGGTGGCCGCCGGCGCCGCCGGCACGGACCGCGGCGAACGCGTGTTCACCGACCGCATCATGGGCGTGCGCCTGTCGAACTACCGGTTCGGCTGACGCCGGCCCCCGGCGCGGCACGCGCCGGCCGGGTGGCTGCACCAGATTGATACAGATCAATGTCCGTGGCGGGCGGGCTGCCTAAGCTGCATGCACGTCCACCACGAGTGCAAAGCCATGTACAAAGTCCTGCTGCCTTTCGACAGTTCCGATGCCTCGCTCAAAGCCGTGCAATTCGCGGTGAAACTGCGCGAGCTGCTGTCCGCGCCGGTGCGCGTGGATCTGCTCCACGTCGAGGGCACGCCGCACAATTTCGGCGATTTCAACGGCCAGGCCCTGCTGGAGCATATGCGCAAGGAGCTGACCGACCACGGTAACGCGGTGCTGGACAAGGCCGACGGCCCGCTCAAGGCGGCCAAGATCGAAACCTCGCGCACCGTCGAATTTGGCAACGCGGCCGCGGTCATCGCCGAAGTCGCCCAACGCCTGGGCAGCGATCACATCGTCATGGGCACCCACGGCCTGGGCGGCATCGGCTCGCTGCTGCTGGGCTCGGTGGCGATGAAAGTGGTGCAGCAGTCCAAGGTGCCGGTCACCCTGGTCAAGTAAGCACGGCCGGCGCCGCGGCGGAGCCGTTCCGCCGCGGTGCCGGCGGTATGAAAAGAAAAGCGCGTCGGCCTCAGCCGGTGCGTCCGGGGAATGAAATCTCCAGCACCACGCAGCCCACGTCGGTGGTGACGGGGCCGTGCAGCTCGCCCGGCCCGCGGCTGACGTAATGTCCCTGCTCGAGCCACTGCCGTGACGCATGCTCGTACAGCCGCCCGCTGACGATGAACGTCTCCTCCGGATACCGGTGGACATTGCCGCCCAGCGCGGTGGTGTCGGCGCCCGGCAGGAAGCGCACCAGCCGCGTGTATTCGCCGGTCTCCGGATCCTGGCTCAGGGTGAGCTGCTCCACTTTGCCCTGCAGCCCCGCCACCGGCGTCCAGCGCGCGGCGCTTTCGGGCGCCAGGGGATTCCAGCAGGCCACGAGGGACTTGGGCATGGGCGGCGCTCCCGCTGTCGTCGCGAGTGGTAAAGGCCCAGCATAACGGCTTTCGCGCCGCACCCGGCCTGCGCCTTTCGGCAATCGATGCCGCGCCACCTCATCGACACCGCTCCTGCGGCGCCCATCGAATTGTCCGCTGCCACCCGCACGCCGCCCGCTTGGATATAAAATAGGTCGCAGGACAAACAAGCCCCCGGCGGCGCCGCGCACCGCGGCTTCGCGCACGGGCGCGGCGGACCGCTTGATGGTCCCGCCTGCGCCCGCGTAACGCCGGCGGCAGACGTACCGCATGCCCGATGCACCCTGTGAGGCGGCGGCCCGCAAGCGGCCCTGCGCCGCGCCGGCCGGTGGTGCGCGGCGCAACAAGAACTGGGATCTGCGAGAACGAATGAAATTCAAGAAACTCCTCATCGCCAACCGCGGCGAGATCGCCATCCGCATCGCGCGCGCCGCGCGCGGCCTGGAGCTGCCGTCGGTGGCGATCCACTCGTCCGACGACGCGACCTCGCTGCATGTCCGCGCAGCCGACGAATCGATCGCCCTGGACGGCAGCGGCGTGGCGGCGTACCTGGACATCGAGCGCGTGGTCGCCGCGGCGCTCGCCGCGGGCTGCGACGCGGTGCACCCCGGCTACGGCTTCCTGGCCGAAAATGCCGCGTTCGCGCTGCGCTGCGCCGCGGCCGGCCTGCATTTCGTCGGCCCGAGCCCGGAGCTGCTGGACACGTTCGGCGACAAGATCAAGGCCCGTGCGCTGGCGGCGCAGGTGGGCGTGCCGCTGCTGCGCGGCACCACCGGCCCCACCTCGCTGGAGCAGGCGGCCGCGTTCCTGGAGTCGCTCGGTGACGGCGGCGCGATGATGATCAAGGCCGTGTTCGGCGGCGGCGGCCGCGGCGTGCGGCCGGTGCACCGCCTGGACGAGCTGGCCGAGGCCTACGCGCGCTGCCAGTCCGAGGCGCAGGCCGCGTTCGGCCGCCCGGAGGTCTACGTCGAGCGGCTGATCGAGCGCGCCCGCCACGTCGAGGTGCAGGTGATCGGCGACGCCACCGGCGAGGTCTCGCACCTGTGGGAACGCGACTGCACCCTGCAGCGGCGCAACCAGAAGCTGGTGGAGTTCGCGCCCTCGCCGGGCCTGGACCCGGCCCTGCGCGAACGCTTGCTCGGCGCGGCGGTGGCGATGGCCAGGGCCGCCGGCTACCGCAGCCTGGGCACATTCGAGTTCCTGGTCGACACCGAAGCCGCCGAGCCCGGCTCCGCCTATGCGTTCATGGAGGCCAACCCGCGCCTGCAGGTGGAGCACACCGTCACCGAAGCGGTGACCGGCATCGACCTGGTGCAGGCGCAGATCCGCATCGCCGCCGGCGCCACGCTGGACCAGCTGGGCCTGCGCCAGGCCGAGGTGCCGGCGCCGCGCGGCGTGGCCATCCAGTTCCGCGTCAACATGGAGACCATGGCCGCCGACGGCAGCGCCAAGCCGTCGGCCGGCCCGATCGCCGCGTTCGAGCCGCCCTGCGGGCCCGGCGTGCGCGTGGATACCTACGGCTACGGCGGCTACCGCACCAACCCGAACTTCGATTCGCTGCTGGCCAAGGTGATCGTGCATGCGCCAGGCGGGTTGCCGCAGGCGGTGGGCCTGGCGCGGCGCGCGCTCGGCGAATTCCGCATCGACGGGCTGGCCACCAACCTCGCCTTCCTGCGCGCCCTGATCGGCCGCGACGAAGTGGCGCAGAACGCGGTCTACACGCGCTTCGTCGAAGACCATGCGGCGGAGCTGGTCGCCGCGATGCAGCCGGAGCGGCACTTCGAGCACGGCGCGGCGGCGCAGACGCCCGCTGCCGCAACGGCCGCGGCGCCGGCGGGCACCGTGCCGTTGGCTGCGCCGATGTCCGGCAAGCTGGTGCTGCTGGAGGTGGTGCTCGGCGGCGCCGTGCGCCAGGGCCAGCAGATCGCCATCCTGGAATCGATGAAGATGGAGCACGGCATCCGCGCCGCGCAGTCCGGCTACGTGCGCGGGCTGCCGGCGGAAGTGGGCGCGGTGGTATACGAAGGCGACGCCCTGGTCTTCATCGAGCCCGCCGACACCGGCGGCGCGGTGACCGAGGATCGCCGCGAGATCGACCCCGACTTCATCCGTCCGGACCTGGCGGAGGTGGTGGCGCGGCGCGCCGCCCTGCTCGACGACGCACGCCCGGAGGCGGTGGCCAAGCGCCGGCGCACCGGCCATCGCACCGCGCGCGAAAACATGGCGGCGGTGTTCGACGACGGCGAGTACACCGAATACGGCGACTTCGTGCTGGCCGCCCAGCGCGACCGCCGCACGCCGGAGGAATTGCGCAAGCTCAGCCCGGCCGACGGCATGATCGCCGGCATCGGCTGCATCAACGGCGACCAGTTCGGCGAAGAAACCTCGCGCGCGCTGGGCATGGCCTACGACTTCACCGTGCTGGCCGGCACCCAGGGCTTCTTCAACCATTCCAAGAAAGACCGCATGCTGGAGCTGGCCAAGCGCTGGCAGCTGCCGCTGATCCTGTTCGCCGAAGGCGGCGGCGGCCGGCCCGGCGACACCGACTGGGACCGCGTGGCGGTGTCGTACCTGCACATCACCACCTTCACCCGCTTCGCCGAGCTGTCCGCACTGGTGCCGATCGTCGGCGTGGTGTCCGGCCGCTGCTTCGCCGGCAACGCCGCCCTGCTGGGCTGCGCCGACGTGATCATCGCCACGCCCGACGCCAACATCGGCATGGCCGGCCCGGCCATGATCGAAGGCGGCGGCCTGGGCGCGTTCAAGCCGGAGGACGTGGGCCCGGTGTCGGTGCAGATGCCCAACGGCACCATCGACCTGCTGGTGCCGGACGAGGTGGAGGGCGCCGCGGCGGCGCGCCGCTACCTGTCGTACTTCCAGGGCAGCCTGTCGCACTGGCAGTGCCCGGACCAGCGCCTGCTGCGCCAGGCGATCCCGGAAAACCGCCTGCGCGTGTACGACATCCGCGTCGTGATCGAAGGCCTCGCCGACACCGGGTCGGTGATGGAGCTGCGCCGCGACTTCGGCATCGGCATGATCACGGCGCTGGTGCGCATCGAGGGCCGGCCATTCGGCCTGATCGCCAACAACCCGGTGCACCTGGGCGGCGCCATCGACGCCGAGGGCGCCGACAAGGCCGCGCGCTTCATGCAGCTGTGCGACGCCTTCGACCTGCCGATGCTGTCGCTGTGCGACACGCCGGGCTTCATGGTCGGACCGGAAATCGAGAAGCGCGCGCAGGTGCGCCACGTCAGCCGAATGTTCGTGGTGGGGGCAAGCATGACCGTGCCGATCTTCTGCATCATCCTGCGCAAGGGCTACGGCCTGGGCGCGCAGTCCATGATGGGCGGCGGCACCCACGCGCCGTTCTTCACCGTAGCCTGGCCCAGCGGCGAACTGGGGCCGATGGGCCTGGAAGGCGCGGTGCGCCTGGGCTTCAAGAAGGAGCTGGAGGCGGTGGCGGACCCGGCGCAGCGGCAGGCGCTGTTCGACTCGATGGTGGCCAAGGCCTACACCGCGGGCAAGGCGCTCAACGTGGCGGCCTTCAACGAGGTCGACTCGGTGATCGATCCGCGCGACACGCGCGACTGGATCATGCGCGGCATCCGCTCCATCCCCAAGCCGCCGCCGCGCACCGGCAAGAAGCGGCCCTGCGTGGACACCTGGTGAGGACTGGCGCAGGACTTCGGGCAAAGGCGAAACAGTCCGCAAATGAACGCGAATAAACGCCAATGCATTCCGGGGGCGATATCGCCTCAGGGGCCCGCGCCGCGGAATTCAATTGC
>JADHNH010000087.1 GCA_016779605.1 Nevskia sp.
CGTCCCAGCCGTACAAGGCAAACAACCGGTACGCCGCCGCGAGGTCCACGCGGACGTCCCACTCCTCTTTCGACACCAGATCGCGAATCGCCGAAGGCTTGTTCAGTGCGGTGGCTGTCATGGCGTTTCCTCCTGTTGGAATGGGGCATATTAGCCCGAATTTTGGTGGGTGAGCAGGCAGGGGCGATGTATCAGGCGGACAATGAAAGCGGCGGTTCGGTACCGGCGAAGCGCTCGTCAATCACTTACGCAATAATTCGGGCTTGCTTCCAGGGATATCTTTCGGGAAAGGGCAGGATACGATGCGCTGCTCCCACCAATGGCGCTGACTGTGAGCAAGAAGGCCGTCTTTTGCCGGATTCTGGAGAAGTGGAATGGCTAAGAAGAGAAATCGCTTCTTTGAAGAACTGCTGGTAAGCGTGCAGGTGATGGACGAGATCGCGCGCGGCGAGCGGACGCCTTCCCGCGTGTTCAACGTCGATGCCGACAGCGTTCGGTATGCGCGGCGACCGGTCCGTCGCAAGCGCAGTTCGCCCACCTGATCGAGGTTCAGATCGGCAGTTTGCGAAACTGGGAGCAGGGCCACCGTCACCCGACCGGTCCGGGGCGCGCTGATAAAAGCCTTGAAGGCCATGATCGGGGCTTTGCCCACGGGGTGATCGGCATCAGGGTTCGGTACATGGGCATGCCGCCTGACGCGCCGGGGTGATATATCATCAACTAATGATGGCGGGCGTTCCCTCGTGACGAAACATTCGTTGAAAACTATGCGCAATAATCCAGGGTGAAATGGTCGCGGACGCCTTTCGCGAAAGGCGGGATACGTTTCACTCCTCCCGCCCTACCTTGCTGCTCCCGCACTAACGCACTAACGCATGCCTAGGCTGAGCGACATGAATACTTCGCCGATTGCCGTTCGTGATTTGGTCGCCGAATCGCCAGACGGCACGCGTTTCAATGTGACTCTGCGCATTGGCGCACCTCGACCAGGAAACCACAATGATTGGGTATGTTCAATCGAGACGGAAGGCATGTCGCCTCGGCTAAGCGACTCGCACGGAACAGATTCGATGCAAGCTCTGTTGCTCGCAATTAGCTCAGCACGCAGCCGCCTAAATCGGTTTGCTAAGGACGGCGGCAAATTCTATTGGCCAGGCGATGAAGCCAGTGGCTCTATGTCGGTGGCGGAGCTTTTCAGCGATGTCGTTTGACGAAGCACTGCAGCCGATCTTTCAACGTCCGCTTAGTCACGGCCGGGGGTGGGCTGAGCCAGTTCGTCGGGCCACACGTAGTTCATGCCCGTAATTATTTACAGAATGACGCCAGACGGCCTCAAGAATGTTGAGGTCGCCTATCTGTGTGACGATGTATGGCTATTGCAGCCTCAGATAGAAGCGCTAAGAGGGTGGTTGGCGCAGAACAGTGCGGCACTCCAGCCAGCCGATTACGTCGCGGACGTTGGGTTCTGCTGGCGTCGGGATGCTAGCTCTGGCGGTCCGGTACTTGAACCCATCACGATGCGACGCATGGCAGATCTTGGCATGAGTTTGTATCTCTCCGAGTACGGATCATTTGCGGATGAACTCGCGAATGATTGACCCGCTGCCCAACAAACGCATACGGGGCCGTAGGGCGGGGGCATCCTGCTTGTCGCGCAAAAGGCTCAATGTGGCAACACTCATTAAACTGACATTCCGCATATTCATGCCCTCCCCCGACGCCCTCCCGCAGGGGGATTTGAACGGCGCAGGGGAAAGATAGAACCTCCGACCGTAACTCTTCGGCTTTTGACGTTCCCCCCGTTGGCGGCGCCGAGCATCGCAGCTCGCGGCGATATGGGCCCGCGCGCATTTGCGCGCGGGGCGAGGCAGGATGCCGACGCTTTCGTGCACAGGCCAGGGATGGCCTGTGCACGAAACCCGCCGCGAGCGAGAAGCGCAGGAGACTCCATTTCCCGCTACGCGGGAAATGGAGCGCCGGCTCCGGGGGCGGCACCTTTTGGCTACTTTTCGTTGCTGTAGACGAAAAGTAGCTCGCCCAGCATGGGCGAAACAAGAGGCCGGACTCTTGGGAAGGCGTATCTCGTCTCACACCTGAGAAGGTTTCAACGCGGCATCAGGCGGCATCAGCGAAATTTGAAACTGCGCGGCTCCGGGGAAGTTACCCCTCCCCTCAATCCCCTCCCTCAAGGGGAGGGGAAGAAAGACGACGGCGGGCACGGGCCGCCCTACTCGAATCCGAACAAAGAGCGGCGCCAGCAGAGAGCCACCCCTCCTCTCAATCCCCTCCCGCAGGGGGAGGGGAAGTAGGGCGATGGCGGGCACGGCCCGCCCTACTAAACTCCGAACGAGGCTAGGCGGTCACCCCGGCAAACAAGCCAAATCCACCACCTCCCTGCACATCGCATCCAACCGCGCCATCAAGGCCAGCCGGTTGCCCCGCACCGCCGCATCCTCGGCCATCACCATCACGCCGGCGAAGAACGCATCGACCGGCTCCTTGAGCGAAGCCAGCGCCTGCAGCATTGGCGCGTAGTCCGCGCGGCTGCGCAGCGGCGCCACCGCCGTCTCCACGCGCTCCAACTCGGCCAGCAGCGCATGCTCGGCCGGCGCCTCGAACAGGCGCGTCTCGACGTCCGCCGCCGCGGCGCCGCCGGCCTGGCGCAGGATGTTGCGCGCGCGCTTGTCGGCGGCCGCCAGCGTGGCCGCGGCCGGCGTGGCCAGGAAGGCGCGCAGCGCGTCGAGGCGGCGTACGAAGTCCAGCGGGCGCGAGGCGCCCATCACCCGCACCGCCTCGAACGGCTCGGCGCCGGCGCCGCGCTCCAGGCAGTAGCCGCGCAGCCGTTCCACCACGAAGTCCCACAGCTCGCCCAGCACCGCCGCGTCGCGCTTGCCCGCCGGCTGCGCCTGCAGGGCGTGGCCCAGCGCCTCGCGCAGGTCCAGGTCGATGCCGCCCTCGATGCAGATGCGCAGCGCGCCCAGCGCGGCGCGGCGCAGGCCGAACGGGTCCTTGGAGGCGGTCGGCTTCTGGCCGATGGCGAAGATGCCGGCGAGCGCGTCGAGCTTGTCGGCCAGCGCCACGATCTGGCCCACCGGCGTGGACGGGATCGCCGCGCCGGACTGCGCCGGGCGGTAATGCTCGGCGATGGCCTGCGCCACCGGCTCGGATTCGGCCGAGGCGCGCGCGTAGTAGCCGCCCATCAGCCCTTGCAGCTCGGGAAACTCGTAGACCATGCGGGTGACGAGGTCGCTCTTGCATAGCTGCGCGGCGCGGCGCACCGACTCGTGGTCGTAGTCGAAGCCCGGCAGGCGCGGCGGCGCGGCCTGGGCGATGTGCGCGGCGATCGCCTCGATGCGCTGCACGCGCTGCGCCAGGCTGCCCAGCTCCTTCTGGTAGGTGACGGTGGCGAGCTTGCCGGACTTGGCGACCAGCGGCTCCTTCAAATCCTGCTCCCAGAAGAACAGCGCGTCGGTCAGGCGCGGCCGCACCACGCGCTCGTTGCCGGCGACGACCTGGGCGACGTCCTTTGATTCGATGTTGGAGATGGTGATGAACCGCGGCAGCAGGCCGCCGCGGGCGTCGAACACGGTGAAGTAGCGCTGGTTGGTCTCCACCGTGGCCACCACCACTTCCGGCGGCAGCTGCAGGAAGCGCTCCTCGATGCGCCCGGAGATGACCACCGGCCATTCGACCAGCGCGGTCACCTCGTCGAGCAGCTCCGGCGTGATGCGGGCGCTGCCGCCCAGGCGCGCCGCTTCGGCCTCGACCTGGCCGCGGATGGCCTGGCTGCGGCTGGCGAAATCCACCCAAACCTTGGCAGCTTGCAGCGCAGCGACGTAGTCGTCGGCCGACTTCAGGGCAATCGCCGCCGGGGCATGGAAGCGGTGGCCGTAGGTCTTGCGCCCGGCCTTCAGGCCGAAGCGCTCGATGCGCAGCACGCGGCTGCCGTACAGCGCCACGATCCAGTGCACCGGCCGCACGAAGGTTTCGGTGCCCTCGCCCCAGCGCATGCGCTTGGGCACCAGCTCGTCCATCTGGCGCAGGGCCTCGGCGAAGATCTCCGGCACCAGCTCGGCGGTGCGGCGCCCGGGCTGGGTCTTGCGGAACACCAGTTGGCCGTTTTCCTGCTTGAGCTTGCCGACGTCCACCCCGCAGGACCGCGCAAAGCCCAGCGCCGCCGGCGTGGGCTGGCCGTCCTTGAACGCGGCGGCGAGCTGCGGGCCCTTGCGCTCGACGTGCTGCGCGGGCTGGCGCCCGGCCACGCCGCGCAGCAGCACGGCGATGCGGCGCGGCGTGGCGTAAAGGCCGGGCGCGCTGCCTTCGGCCGCGGCTTCGGACGCGGCCTCGAAGGCGATGCCGCGCTTCTTCAACCCGTCGATCACGCCGGCGGCGAGCGCCGTGGCCAGGGGCAGCACGTAGCGTGCGGGCAGGTCTTCGGTGCCGAGCTCGATGAGCAGGGATTGGCTGTTGGCGGGCATGGTCTTGTTTTACTGTTGCGGCGCCGGGCGTTCGGCGTGCTGCGGCAGGCCGTCGGCGATGGTGTCCCACGACGCCTTGGATGCGGCGAAGATGTGCATTGCGGGAGCCTGCTCCACCGGCGTGTCCAGGCTGCCCGCGCGCAGGCGCAGCACGCCCGGCAGCGCCCGCAGGCGGCTGAACAGCGGCGAGCCGCACACGCCGCAGAACACGCGCTCCTTGCCCGGGGAGGATTCGTAGGCCTTGAGCAGGGCCTCGCCGGCGACCAGCCGGAAGCCCTGCGCCTGGATCGGCAGCACGGCGGCGAAGGCGCTGCCCTGCGCCTTGCGGCACTGCGAGCAGTGACACAGGGTGAAGGGGCCGAAACCGCCGCTGTACTCGTAGCGCACGCCGCCGCACAGGCAGCTGCCGCGGTGGACCATGGGCGCGGTCATGCCGCCTTGAGCATCGGGAAGCCGAGCTTCTCGCGGGCGGCGTAGTAGGCTTCGGCGCACAGCCGCGCCAGCGTGCGCACGCGCAGGATGTAGGCCTGGCGCTCGGTGACGCTGATCGCCGAGCGCGCGTCCAGCAGGTTGAAGGCGTGCGAGGCCTGCAGCACGCGCTCGTAGGCCGGCAGCGGCAGGCCCTTTTCGATCAGGCCCTGGCACTCGCGTTCGGCCACCGCGAAGCGCTCGAACAGGGCGGCGGTGTCGGCGTGCTCGAAGTTGTAGGCTGACTGCTCCACCTCGTTCTGGTGGTAGACGTCGCCGTAGGTGACCACGCGGCGCCGGCCGCCGGGCAGCTTTTCCTCCGACCACACCAGGTCGTACACGCTGCTCTTGTTCTGGATGTACATGGCCAGGCGTTCCAGGCCGTAAGTGATCTCGCCGGCCACCGGCCGGCACTCCAGGCCGCCGACCTGCTGGAAGTAGGTGAACTGGGTCACCTCCATGCCGTTGAGCCAGACTTCCCAGCCCAGGCCCCAGGCGCCCAGGGTGGGAGACTCCCAGTTGTCCTCGACGAAGCGGATGTCGTGCACCAGCGGGTCGAAGCCCAGCATCTTCAGCGAATCCAGGTATAGCTGCTGGATGTCCGGCGGGCTGGGCTTGAGCAGCACCTGGAACTGGTAGTAGTGCTGCAGCCGGTTGGGGTTTTCGCCGTAGCGGCCGTCGGTGGGGCGGCGGCTGGGCTGCACGTAGGCCGCCTTCCACGGCTCCGGGCCGATGGCGCGCAGGAAGGTGGCCCAGTGGAAGGTGCCGGCGCCCACTTCCATGTCCAGCGGCTGCAGCACCACGCAGCCGTGGCGGGCCCAGAAGCGCTGGAGGCTCAGGATCAGGTCCTGGAAGGTCATGGCGTGCAGCCGCTGCGGGAAAAATGGCCGGCAAGTATACCAACCCCCGCCCGGCGCCCCGATTCGGGCCGGGGCGGCCGCTGTGCGGCGCGCCGCGGCCGGCTGCGCAAGCTGCTGGCGCACATTTATGGGGCACTATAATGGTGCGTCAGCAAATGCCCCGGCGGGCTTCCGCAGGGCGTTCCGGGCAGGCCGGCCAGTCGGTTGCAACCGGCCGGCCGGTTCGGTCCCAACCCGGCCATGCTCGTGGTAGCCTGCCGGAACAGGCGAGCCCGCCGCACCGGCTCCTTGGCACGCTTGGTGCATCAATGCGGTGCACTTCGAGCGGCACCCCTTTCAAGTCAACTTTAAGCCACCTTCGCAGGAGACACCCATGTCGGGTAAAGAAGTACTGAAAACCATCCAGGAAAAGAGCGTGAAGTTCGTCGACTTCCGCTTTTGCGACACGCGCGGCAAGGAGCAGCACGTCTCCGTGCCGGCGCACACCGTCGATGAAAGCCTGTTCGTCGACGGCAAGATGTTCGACGGCTCCTCGATCGCCGGCTGGAAGGGCATCAACGAGTCGGACATGATCCTGATGCCGGATGCCGACTCCGCGTTCATCGACCCGTTCTTCGAAGAGCCGACGCTGGTGCTGACCTGCGACGTCATCGAGCCCTCTTCGATGCAGGGCTACGAGCGCGACCCGCGTTCGCTGGCCAAGCGCGCCGAGACCTACCTGAAGAGCACCGGCATCGCCGACACCGCCTTCTTCGGCCCGGAAAACGAGTTCTTCATCTTCGACAGCGTGCGCTGGGGCGCCGACATGTCGGGCTGCTTCGTCAACATCGACTCCGAGGAAGCCGCGTGGAACTCCGGCAAGGAGTACGACGAAGGCAACACCGGCCATCGCCCGGGCGTGAAGGGCGGCTACTTCCCGGTGCCGCCGGTCGACGCGCTGCAGGACATCCGCTCGGCGATGTGCGAAACACTCGAGTCCGTGGGGATGGTGGTCGAAGTGCACCACCACGAAGTGGCCACCGCCGGCCAGTGCGAGATCGGCGTGAAGTTCGGCACCCTGATCAAGAAGGCCGACGAGGTGCTCAAGCTCAAGTACGTGGTGCAGAACGTCGCCCACAGCTTCGGCAAGACCGCCACCTTCATGCCCAAGCCGATCGTCGGCGACAACGGCAGCGGCATGCACGTCCACCAGTCGCTGGCCAAGGACGGCAAGAACCTGTTCACCGGCGACGGCTACGGCGGCCTGTCGGAAACCGCGCTGTACTACATCGGCGGCATCCTCAAGCACGCCAAGACCATCAACGCCTTCACCAACCCGGGCACCAACAGCTACAAGCGCCTGGTGCCGGGCTTCGAGGCGCCGGTGATGCTGGCCTACTCGGCGCGCAACCGCTCCGCCTCGATCCGCATCCCGTTCGTGTCCAACCCCAAGGGCCGCCGCATCGAGGTGCGCTTCCCGGACAGCAGCTCCAACCCCTACCTGGCCTTCGCGGCGATGCTGATGGCCGGCATCGACGGCATCCAGAACAAGATCCACCCCGGCGACCCGAGCGACAAGGACCTCTACCACCTGCCGCCGGAAGAGGACGCCAAGATCCCGCGCGTGTGCCACAGCCTGGACATGGCGCTGGAGCACCTGGACAAGAACCGCGGCTTCCTCAAGGCCGGCGGCGTGTTCACCGACGACGTGATCGACTCCTACATCGAGCTGAAGCTGCAGGAAGTGACGCGCTTCCGCATGACCACGCACCCGATCGAGTTCGACATGTACTACTCGCTGTAAACCCGGCGCAATCGCCGCAACGACGTTTTCGGCCCCCCGCTCGCGGGGGGCCTTTTTGTTGCAGTTCGTTGACGCGCTGACGCGCCGCGGCAACCGGCCGTTGACGGCGCCGTTTACAGGCCTGCCGGCCGCGCGCTATGTTGCCGCCCATGCGCAGACCGATCGTGGTGAGCTGGGGGCTGGCCGCGGCATGCCTGGCGGCCGGGTGGAGCCTGGGCGTGGCGGCCGACGTGTTCCGCTGGGTGGACAAGGACGGCGTGGTGCACTACTCGGACAAGCCGCCGGCCCCGGACGCCAAGCCGGCCGAGCTGCCGCAGCTGCAGACCTTCAAGTCGGGCACCCTGCCGCAGCTGCCGGACGGCGCGCCCGCTACCGCGGCACCGGCGCAGCCCGCCGCGCCGGCCACGGTGACGATCGTGGCGCCGGCACAGCAGGAAACCATCCGCGACGCCGAGCGGCACGTCAGCGTGTCGGTCAACGCACCGGTCACCGGCGGCAACGGGCTGGTCTACTATCTCGACGGCGCGGCGCAGAACGACTCGCCGACGCAGTCCACGGCGTTCCTGCTCAGCGGCGTGGAGCGCGGCGAGCACACCATCGCGGTGGCGTTGGTCGGGCCCGACGGCCACGAGATCGCGCGCAGCGCCAGCACCACGATCTACATGAAGCCGCCCACGGTGGGCATGACCAAGAAGCACTAGCTTGAACCAGCATTAGCTTGCAACGATGAACGCCGCCGCGGCCGCGCCCCTGCGTCCGACGGCGAACGGCGGCGGCCATGGCGCATATCTTGCAGACGGCTGCTTATGAAATTCTCCGTCCTGAAGCGGGTGCAGCCCGCAGCCATTCTGGACGGCCTGACTACCGCCGTCATTACCTTGGATCATGCGCTTCGCGTCACCTATCTCAACCCTGCAGGCGAGAGCCTGTTCGGCGTCAGCCGTCATCATGTCCTGGGGCAGCCGCTGGTGCAGGCCATAGCGCATTTCGCCGAGCAGGAGCCGCGCCTGCGCAACGCGCTGGACACCGGCACCGGCTTCATCGACCGCGAGCTGCGCGTGCGCCGTCCCGGCGAGGAGCCGATCACGGTGGATTGCACGGTCACGCCCTGGCAGGCCGCCAACCCCGGCCTGCTGATGGAGATCCTGGCGCTGGACCGCCACCTGCGCATCTCGCGCGATGAGCTGCTGCTGGCGCAGCACCAGGCCAGCCGCGAGCTGGTGCGCGGCCTGGCGCACGAGATCAAAAACCCGCTCGGCGGCATCCGCGGCGCCGCGCAGCTGCTCGAGCGCGAATACCCGGACTCGGCGCTGCGCGAATACACCCACGTCATCATCCGCGAGGCGGACCGCCTGCAGAACCTGGTGGACCGCATGCTCGGGCCCAACCGGCTGCCGCACAAGTCGATGATCAACGTGCACGAGGTGATCGAGCACGTGCGCCAGCTGATCGAGGCGGAGGCCGGCGACGAGGTCGCCGTGGTGCGCGACTACGATCCGAGCCTGCCGGACGTGCAGGCCGACCGCGAGCAGCTGATCCAGGCGGTGCTCAACGTCGCCCGCAACGCGCTGCAGGCGGTAGGCGCCGGCGGCGCGGCCCGCGCCGGCGAGCGCGCCACGATCATGCTGCGCTCGCGCATGCGCCGCCAGTTCACCATCGGCGGGCACCGCCACCGCCTGTGCGTGCAGATCGATATCGAAGACAACGGGCCGGGCGTGCCGGCCGCCATGATCGACAAGATTTTTTATCCGATGGTGACCTCGCGCGCGGACGGAACCGGGCTGGGGTTGCCGATTTCCCAATACTTGATACGGAGCCATGGGGGGTTAATCGAGTGTCAGTCGCAACCGGGGCGCACGGTGTTTTCCATCTACCTGCCGGTGGAGAAGGCTAAATGAGCGCCGCGACGGAATCAGCCGCAGCACCGGCGGAACGGGCGATCGACGTCTGGGTGGTGGACGACGACGAATCGATCCGCTGGGTGCTGGAAAAATCGCTCGCCCGCGAGGGCATGAAGGTGCAGTGCTTCCCCGGCGCCGCCGAGCTGCTCGACGCGCTGCGCGAGGATGCGCCCGAGGTCCTGATCTGCGACATCCGCATGCCGGGCGTGGGCGGCCTGGAGCTGATGGAGCGCGTGCACGCCGCGCACCCCGAGCTGCCGGTGATCATCGTCACCGCGCATTCGGACCTGGACGCGGCGGTGGCCGCGTTCAAGGGCGGCGCCTTCGAGTACCTGCCCAAACCGTTCGACGTGGACAGCGTCGCCGTGCTGGTGCGCCGCGCCGCGTCCAAGCGCGCCGCCAAGCCGGCGGCGGCGCAGCCCGGCGAGCGCCCGGCGGTGATCGGCGCGGCGCCGGCGATGCAGGAAGTGTTCCGCGCCATCGGCCGGCTGGCCGCCTCGCAGATCACCGTGATGATCACCGGCGAATCCGGCACCGGCAAGGAGCTGATCGCGCGTGCGCTGCACACCAACAGCCCGCGCGCGTCCAAGCCGTTCATCGCCATCAACACCGCCGCCATCCCCAAGGACCTGCTGGAGTCCGAGTTCTTCGGCCACGAGCGCGGTGCCTTCACCGGCGCGCAGATGCAGCGCAAGGGGCGCTTCGAGCAGGCCGACGGCGGCACGCTGTTCCTCGACGAGATCGGCGACATGCCCGCCGACCTGCAGACGCGCCTGCTGCGCGTGCTGCAGGACGGGCAGTTCTACCGTGTCGGCGGACTGACGCCGGTGAAGGTGGACGTGCGCATCATCGCCGCCACCCACCAGGACCTGGAACGCGCGGTGGCGGAGAACCGCTTCCGCGAAGACCTCTACCACCGCCTCAACGTGATCCGCGTGCGCCTGCCGGCGCTGCGCGAGCGGCGCGAGGACATTCCGCTGCTGCTGCGCCACTTCCTCGACGCGGCGTCCAAGGAGCTCAACACCGAGCCCAAGCACCTGCTGCCGGAAGTACTGACGCGCCTGCAGGCTTACGACTGGCCGGGCAACGTGCGGCAGCTCGAAAACACCTGCCGCTGGCTCACCGTGATGGCGCCGGGCCGCGACATCCACGTGCAGGACCTGCCGCCGGAACTGCGCGAGGCGCCCAAGGCGCCGCCGGCCGCCGCGAGCCCGGAGGCGGCACCCGCGGCCGCCGCCGGCGCCGCGCCGGGGGCTCCGGTACAGGACAGCGCGGTGTGGGGGGCGCAGCTGCTGAGCTGGGCGCAGACGCGCCTGGGCGCGGGCGACAGCGACCTGCTGGCCGAGGCCGAACCGCTGTTCGAGCGCACCCTGATCACCGCCGCGCTGGCCGCCTGCAAGGGGCAGCGCCAGGAGGCCGCGCGCCGGCTCGGCTGGGGGCGCAACACGCTGACGCGCAAGATCAAGGAGCTGGGCATCGACGACTGAAGTGGAAGCTGAGCCGCCGCGCGGCGGCTCAGTTCCCGCCTGGACGCGTCGCCGGCGCGAACAGGAACGACAGGCCGCCGCCGACGGCCATCGCCGCCAGCACGAAGCCGGCCGAGAGCACCCACTGCTGCACGCTGATCGGCGCCAGCACGAGGTTCACCGCGCCCGCCAGCCACACCAGCACGGCGACGGCGAGCAGGTGGCGGAACCGGTCGACCCGCACCAGGGCACCGCTGATGCAGAAGCCGGCGGTGGTGAAAACCAGGTTCGAAACCGCGATCGCCAGCAGCCGGCGCGATGCCGCGGCTTCGCCGCCGAGCTTCAGCGCCGCGGCTGCCGCGATTCCCGCGAGCAGACTCATGCCCAGGACAATGACGGTGTCGCGGAGCACGGATTTGAGCTGCATTGTATTCTCCGGTGGTCGGCCGATCGTAGCGCATCCGCCGGCCGCAAGCCCCGCAGCGCCGCCGGACAAACCCATTTTCGATGAACGCGCCCGCCAGAACGCCCAACCCCGACTATGTGGCCGCCCTGCTCGATTCGGTCAACTCGGCGCCGTACCTGCAGACGGTGGGTTTCCGCATCGTCGACATCGGCTTGGACTGCAGCCGCATGGAGATGGAGATCGACGGCCGCCAGCTGCAGAACATCGGCAGCGTGCACGGCGGCGCGCTGGCCTCGCTGATCGACGCCGCCACCTACTGGGCCACGTTCCTGCGCCTGCCGCAGGATACCGGCCAGGTCAACGTCGATCTCAAGCTCAACTACCTGAAGCCGGCCGTCGGCGGACGCATCGTCGCCGCGGGCCGCTGCCTGCGCGCCGGCCGCACCATCAGCTACGCCGAGTGCTCGGTGAGGGACGCCCGGGGCGAGTTGCTGGCGCACGGCACCTCCACGCTGATGGCGCTGCCCGGCCAGGGCCTGCCGCTGCCGCATCCGAAGTTCCTGGAAAGCTGAAGGCGCGGCCGCAACCGGCGCCGGCGACCCCTCCGCGGCTATTGCCCGCTGGCAAGCGACAGCACCGCCTTGGTGATCCGCGCCGAGGCGCACAGCCTGCCCTCGGACAGGGCCTGCGCCTCGCAGAAGAAAAAAGTCCTGCCCGGCTTGACCACGCGCGCCAGCAGCTCGATCTCGCGCTGCGCCGCCGGCGCGCGCATCACCTGCACGTGGAAATCCACCGTGGCGGCGGTCTGCGTCGGCGGCAGCAGCGAAAACGCCGCGACGCCGGCGGCCACGTCCAGCACCGTCGAAAGCATGCCGCCATGCACGCCGCCGCGGCTGGTGAGCGCGTGCGCGCCGGCGAACAGTCCCAGGCGCGCCTCGCCGGCTTCCACGCCGAGCACGCGCAGGCCGAGGAATTGATGCAAGGGGGTGGCGATGACGTCGCCGATCAGCGCTTGCAGTTGCTCGGGGGTGCGCGGTGCGGACACGGGGTAATCCTTGCGATAGGTGAATGCGGGGGAGGCGGGCGGCACGTATTTTACGTGGCCGATTCCGGCTCGGCTGCACGAGGAGCGTTCGCTTGTATGTTGCATGCGGGATATGAAACCTGGTCCGGTGTGGGACGAGATTTGCCTTCCCGTACATTGGGCCTTTTGTTCCGCCCTTTGCTGGGCGGGTTACTTCTCTTGTTTCGACAAGAGAAGTAACCAAGAGAAACGACCCCGGAGCCGGCGCCCTCTCAAACGCTACGCGTTTGAGAGGGTACCCTGCGCTTCTCGCCCGCGGCGGGTTTCTCGCACACGCCATCCCTGGCGTGTGCGAGAAAGCGTCGGCATCCTTGCCTCGCCCCGCGCGAACACACGCGCGGGCCCGTATCGCCGCGAGCTGCGATGCTCGGCGCCGCCAACGGGGGGAAATCAAAAGCCCGGGATTTGCCGCCTGCACTTCCCCCTCCCCTTGCGGGAGGGGATTGGGGGAGGGGTAAGCCTGAAAGCAGAGCAAGCCGACACAGCGGACGCTGTTGCTGTTCGCCGCCGGTTATTGATTTCCGCCGCAAAGGCGCAAGATAGTGGGCTGGATCGTCCCGCTCTCCGACCGGATTCCCCTTGTCCCGCACCCACCGCCGCCGTACGCCCGACACCGCCGCCGGCGGCAAGGCCGCTCCGCTGGACGTGCGGCGCACGCTGGGCGTGCTGTGGCCGTACATGACGGAGTTTCCCGGCCGGGTGGCGCTGGCGATGCTGCTGCTGATCGGCGCCAAGCTGGCCGGCGTGTGGATGCCGCAGGTGCTCAAGCACCTGGTCAACGCGCTGACGCCGCACAACGGCGCGCTGCTGACGGTGCCGCTGGGGCTGCTGCTGGCCTACGGCGCGCTGCGCTTCGCCAACGTGCTGTTCGGCGAGCTGCGCGACGGCGCGTTCGGCAAGGTGGCCGAGCGCGCGCAGCGGCGCGCCGCGCTGAAGGTGTTCGAGCACCTGCACCGGCTGGACCTGGATTTCCACCTGTCGCGCCGCACCGGCGGGCTGGCGCGCAACATCGAAAAGGGCGTGGACGGCATCAGCTTCCTGCTGCGCTTCACGCTGTTCAACATCCTGCCCACGCTGCTGGAGATCGCGCTGGTGGCGGGCATCCTGTGGCGCCAGTACGACGTGCGCTTCGCGCTCATCGCGCTGGTTTCGGTCAGCTTCTATATCGGCTTTTCGGTGTGGGTGACGGAGTGGCGCACGGAGTTCGTGCGTGCGGCCAACACCATGGACGCGCGCGCCAACGCGCGCGCCATCGACAGCCTGCTGAACTACGAGACGGTGAAGTATTTCGGCAACGAGCGCTGGGAGGCGCAGCGCTACGACGACAGCCTGGCGGGCTGGGAGCGCGCCAACGCGCAGAACCGCCTGTCGCTGTCGGCGCTCAACAGCGGCCAGTCGCTGATCGTGGCCGCGGCGATCACGGCGATGATGTGGCTGGCCGCGCGCGACGTCACTGCCGGCCGCATGACGGTGGGCGACTTCGTGGCGGTGAACGCCTACATGGTGCAGCTGTTCGTGCCGCTCAACTTCCTCGGCTTCGTCTACCGCGAGATCCGCCGCGCGCTGACCGACATGCAGACCATGTTCGGGCTGCTGGACCAGGCCCCGCGCGTGCGCGACCTGCCCGGCGCGCCGGCGCTGGCGGCGCGGCGCGCCGGGGTGACGTTCGAGGACGTGAGCTTCAGCTACGCGCCGCAGCGGCGCATCCTGGAGCGGGTCAGCTTCGAGATTCCCGAGGGCGGCAAGCTGGCGGTGGTGGGCGCCAGCGGCGCCGGCAAGTCCACGCTGGGGCGGCTGCTGTTCCGCTTTTATGACCCCGACTCCGGCCAGGTGCGCATCGCCGGCCGCGACCTGCGCGAAGTCAGCCAGGACAGCGTGCGCGCGCTGATCGGCGTGGTGCCGCAGGACACGGTGCTGTTCAACGACACCATCGAGTACAACATCGCCTACGGCCGGCCCGGCGCCGGCCGCGCCGAGGTCGAGCGCGCCGCGCAGCTGGCGCACCTGGACGGCTTCATCGCGCAGCTGCCGGAAGGCTACGCCACGCTGGTCGGCGAGCGCGGGCTGAAGGTTTCCGGCGGCGAGAAGCAGCGCATCGCCATCGCCCGCGCGCTGCTCAAGGACCCGCCGATCCTGATCCTGGACGAGGCCACCTCGTCGCTGGACTCGGCGGCGGAGCAGGCCATCCTGGGCGCGCTGCGCGAGGCGGCCGAGCGCCGCACCACGCTGGTGATCGCCCACCGCCTGTCCACCATCACCGACGCCGACGAGATCGTGGTGCTGGAGCGCGGCCGCATCGTCGAACGCGGCCGCCACGCCGAGCTGCTGGCGCGCGGCGGCGCCTACGCCGAGCTGTGGCGCCACCAGCGCGAGCAGACCGACCATGTCCTGCCCGGCTCGCCGCCGGCGCTGCGGGTGGCGGAGGCCGACACCGCCTGAGGCCGCCGCTGGCGAATCGCGGCGCTTCCACCGGCGGCGGATTTGGTCTAAGTTGCTCGCAATAGCCAAACCAGAACGGGCACGCGCCCGCAGGCACCACCATGTCAGGCCTCGACAAGCTCGATTTCCGCGAAAAGGCGCTGGCGCGCCTGGTGACGCCGGAGATCGAGCAGCTGGTGGCCAGCATCCCCAAGCCGGTGGGCAGCTTCGGCTACGACGCCTGGGGCTACAACGAGGCCCGCTTCAAGGTGGCGCTGGGCTTCGCCAAGCTGCTCTACGACCGCTATTTCCGCGTCACCACCTATGGCCTGGAGCACGTGCCCGCGCAGGGCCGGGCGCTGATCATCGGCAACCACAGCGGCCAGCTGCCGATGGACGGCGTGCTGGTGGCGGTGGCCATGGCCACCAGCCCGCACGGCCCGCGGCTGGCGCGGGCCATGATCGAGCGCTTCTTCCCCACCGTGCCCTGGCTGGGCAACTTCCTCAACGCCATCGGCGCGGTGATCGGCGACCCGGTCAACTGCGTGAAGATGCTGGAGCTGGAAGAGGCGATCATCGTCTTCCCCGAGGGCGTGCGCGGCTCCGGCAAGCCTTACCGCAAGCGCTACCAGCTGCAGCGCTTCGGCAACGGCTTCATGCACCTGGCGATGAGCACGCAGACGCCGATCGTGCCGGTGGGCATCGTCGGCTGCGAGGAGACCATGCCGGCGCTGGCCAACCTGGCGCCGGTGGCAAAGCTGCTCGGCATCCCCTACCTGCCGGTCGTGCCTTCGCTGCTGCCGCTGCCGGCGCGCGTGCACCTGCGCTTCGGCGAGCCGATGCGGTTTGCGCCGGCACGCAACGAGGCGGAGGTGACGCAACGCGTGGAGCAGGTCAAGGAGCGCGTCAAGGCGCTGATCGACGAGGGCCTGCACCAGCGCACGAGCATTTACCGATGAGCGCCGGCAACAAGCGCAGGACCGTGCTGGTGACCGGCGCCGGCGGCGCCCTGGCCAAGCGCGTGCTGCAGCGGCTGCGCGACCGCTACGAGCTGGTGGCGGTGGATTTCCGGCGCAAGGTCGACACCGAGCCGGGCATCCACAGCTACCTGGTGGAGCTGCACAAGCGCGGCTTCGAGGACGTGTTCGCCGCCCATGCCATCGACGCGGTGATCCACATCGGCCGCATCTTCACCCACGAGAAGAACCGCGACCAGCGCTACAACGCCAACGTGCTCGGCACCAAGCGGCTGCTGGACCTGTCGCGCAAGTACGGCGTCAGGCAGGTCATGATCCACTCCACCTACTTCGTCTACGGCGCCTCGCCATACAACCCGGCGCTGCTCGACGAGGAGACGCCGCTCAAGGCCAGCGAGGTGACGCAGGACCTGGTCGACTCGGTGGAGCTGGAGAGCCTGGCCAACATCTACCTGTGGAAGCACCCGGACCTGCACATCACCATCCTGCGGCCGTGCAACCTGCTGGGGCCCGGCGTGCGCAACAGCATGTCGATCCTGCTGGCGCGGCCGCTGGTGCCGGTGCTGATCGGCTTTTCGCCGATGATGCAGTTCCTGCACGTGGAGGACATGGCCGACGCCATGGTGCTGGCGTTCGAGCGCAACCAGCCCGGCATCTACAACGTGGCGCCGGAGGACTACGTGCCGTACCAGCAGGCGGTGATCGAGTGCGGCTGCCGGCGCCTGCCGATCCCGTCGATCCCGCCGGCCCTGCCCAAGGGCATCAGCTCGGCCCTGAACTGGAACGCGTTCTTCCCGCCGTACCTGATCAACTACTTCAAGTACCCGGTGATCCTCGACGGCCGGCTGTTCCGCGAAACCTTCGGCTGGAAACCGCGGCGCAACCTCAACGACATCTTTTCCTACTACCGTAAGCAGAAGCTCAACGCCCGGCCGGTGTAAGCCTGCACCCCGTGCAGCATAGACGGCTTCAATCGTCACGGCAGGAATTTTTCATTTCCGTAATCGTGGGTTCGGGTCTACAGTGCACTGGAAGCGATCGTTCACGGACCAAGGAGAGACCATGTCTGCTTACACCACCCGCATCGACATCCCCGCGGAAGCGCGCGGGAAGATCGTGGAGCTGCTCAACCAGCAGCTCGCCGACACGCTGGACTTGTTCACCCAGATCAAGCAGGCGCACTGGAACGTGAAGGGCATCCACTTCATCTCCCTGCACGAGCTGTTCGACAAGCTCGCCGAGGAGGCCGAGGACTACACCGACGATCTCGCCGAGCGCGCCACCGCGCTGGGCGGCGTGGCGCTGGGCACCGCGCGGGTCACGGCCAAGGCTTCGCGGCTGCCGGAATTCCCGCTGCAGGGCATGGAAGGCAAGGCCGCGGTGCAGGCGCTGGCCGAGCGCTATGCGCCGCTGGCGGCGAGCACCCGCAAGGCCATCGACAGCGCCGATGCGCTGGGCGATGCCGGCACCGCCGACCTCTTCACCGGCATCTCGCGCGGGCTCGACAAGAGCCTGTGGTTCCTCGA
>JADHNH010000088.1 GCA_016779605.1 Nevskia sp.
CCGGATCGCCGGGAAAGACGGACGCATGGCCGACGATGCTGGCCGTGCCCGAAACCAGCAACCGCGCTCCGCCGCTCCCGGGCAGCAGCACGGCGCGCGAAAAGCTGGGGCTGCGCGGCCCGTAGCTGCGCGGATAATGAAAGGCGCTGGTCTGCGCCGGGTTTTCTACCTGGCGGCCTGGCTGCCGACCCGCCAGGGCGACGAGAATCAGGCCGCCGTCGGCAGGGCCGATGGCGGTAGCGGCGGGCACCTGCGCTTCGAACCCGGGATGGGCGGCGAAGGCACGATGACGGCCGGCGCAGAAACGCCGGTAGCGTTCGGCGTCGCCCTCGCCTTGCGTGATCCCGCCCAGGTAGTGCCAGACGCGCCACAGGTGCGCGTAGCCGCGTGCGCCGGCGAATGCCGCGATCTGCCGGTAGAGCGCGCAGGCGGTGTCTTCGATCGGCTCGAGCCGCGCCTCCGGCACCTGCAGATGCAGCATCAGCACCTCGCCGTTTTCGGCCCAGCCGACGGCGCCGTCGCGCCCGCTCCGCACCGGTGCGCGGCCCAGCCACAGCTCGCTGCGTTCCGCGCCCAGCAGCGGCTGCAGCGGCACCGTCACGCGGCGCGGATCGGCGTCGCCGGCGGCCTGCGCCTGGAACGCGCACAGGGCCTCGTCCGGCAGCGATCGCCCGGCGGCGACATCCTCCATCGCGATCCGCAGCGGCGCCGCGCGGCCCTTCGCCGGCGACGGCGGGCGCGCCGATTCGGCAAGGTTCATCGGGCGGCGTCCGGCGCGGCCTGCAAAAGCGCGCACGCCGCCGGCGCTACGGCGCGGGCGCGGCGACGCCGCAGGTCACGCGTCCGTCCGCCACTGCAAAGCGCCCGCCGGCCGGCATCGGCGGCACAATGGCGTGCGCCCGGCCCGCTGTGAGCCGCACCAGGAAGCTGCCGCCGGCGAAGTCCACCGCGTGCAGCTCCACGTCCTGGAAGTAGAGGATGTTTCCCCCGGCGCCCGACCAGCATTTGTAGTAAGCCTCCTTGGCACTGAACAGCAGCGCGCCGGCCAGCGCAAGCGCATCCGTTCCCAGCGTTTCCAGCCAGGCCCGTTCGGCCGGCGTGGCGATATGTTCGCGGATACGCGCGGACACGCGCGCGACGATCTCCACGTCGATGCCCAGCGCGCGGAACCGCGCCGCCGGTGCCGCCACCGCCACGCAATAAGCATGCGTGTGGCTGATGCTGCCGACCGCGCCGGCCGGCCAGCAGGGCTTGCGGTCCGGCCCTGCGCACAGCGCATGCCCGGCCATGCCCAGCTCCGCCAGCGCCGCCTTTGCACAGGCGCGCCCGGCGGCGAACTGCTGCCTGCGCCGCAGGATCGATCCCTCGACTTCGCGCGACTCCAGCGGATGCAAGGCTGCGGGATCGCCGTCGCCGGACAGCTCGAAGGCGACGGCGCCCGGCGGAAACAGGCCGGCGATCCGATCCGCGCATCGCACGGTCGCGGCCGGCGGCAACGGCCTTTCCGAGGCGGGCACGGCTAACCGCCGCTGCCTGGCACCGGCACCACGGACACGCGGCCACTGGCCCGTTCGAGGTCGCCGGCAAGGGCGGAAAATCCATACTGAGTACCGCCCTGGTACACCACCAGCTCGCGCGCGACGATGGTAAGCGGCGCCGGCAACTGGTCCAGCCGCGGCACCAGCAGGCGCACGTCGCGCACGGCCACCAGCCAGCCGGGCGGCAGGATCTCGCCGCTGGCCCGCGCCAACAAGCCGCGGTGCACGGCGATGGCTTGCGCAGCATATTCGATGAGATGAACGGCGGACAGCGTGCCGTCGCGCCGCAACGGATGGTCCGCGCGCAGGTGGCTGGCGGTCCGGCACACCACGGTCGCCTCGTCCCAGCGCTCGACCTGCTCCAGCAGGCACATCGCTCCGGCGTGCGGCACCAGGCTCCGGATGTCATCCATTCCTATCATGCCGGGTGCACATCCACCTGCAGGCCGCGCCCGTCCAGGTACGGCAATACGATGCTCTGACCGCCGCCGCCGGCCAGGGCGGCCAGCAACGGCAGGCCGCGCAAGGCCGGATTGGCGGTGCGCAGGCGTTCGAGCGCCGGAGCGGCAAGCCGGCTCTCCGGCTGCGCGGTCATGCCCAGGCGCAGCCGCGGCCGCCCCGGCGCATGTTGCGCGCTGAGCAGCAGCGCCAGGCTGGCGGCGATCTCGCGCGGGCGTGCGGCCTGCAGCGCGACCGGCGGCGGCACATCGAAGGCCACCAGCAGCACGTCCATGCCGTCGGCCAGTGCCAGTCCGGCAGCCTCCAGCAGGCCCATGGCCAGCGTGCCGTCGTAGCCGCACACGGTCGTCGCGGGACGCCGGCAGCCGGTGGCGATGCTCCAGTAGCCGGAGGCCGCGTTGTGCACGGAATTATGGAAATCGGTCGGCGATACGTTGCGCACGGGCCGGCACAGGGCGCCGGCGATGCGGTCCATCACCGCAAGGTCCGCGTCCGAGGTCGCGAACACCGCCGCCACCTGCGCCAGGTCCAGGCGCGACCGCGACCACGCGTCCTCGGCGGCGCGGAACGCCTGGCGCACGCCCGGCGGCGCGCGCCGCCGCTCGTTCGGCGGCAACAGCTGCGGCGCATAGGGCGGCTCCGCCAGTTCCGTCCAGGCCCGCGCGCCGCACAGCACCGGCGCGGCCTGCTCCCAGCCGTGCAAGCCGGGCGCCGCCACGCCGGCCGCGTCGACGAACAGTTCCATCACTGCGCCGCCCCGAACAGCAGCGAGCAGTTGTTGCCGCCGAAGCCGAAGGAATTGCTCAGCACGCACGCCACCGGCGCGCTGCGCGTCTGCAGCTGCACGGCGGCGTGCAGCTGCGGATCGCGCTCGCGGGTGTTCAGGCTGCGCGGCACGATGCCGTGCTCGATGCACAGCAGGGACACCGCGGCTTCGACCATGCCGGCGGCGCCCAGGGTGTGGCCGGTCCAACCCTTGGTGGAAGAGCACGCCGTGGCGCTGCCGAACACCGCGCAGACGGCGCGGTCTTCGGCCAGGTCGTTGGCCGCGGTGCCGGTGCCGTGCAGGTTGATGTAATCGACCGCCGCCGGAGCGAGCGCCGCGCTGTGCAGAGCGGCCCGCATCGCCTCGCGCGCGCCGCGGCCGTCGGGCTCCGGGGCGGACATGTGGTGGGCGTCACCGCTTTCGCCGTAACCCAGCAGCACCGGCGCGCCCGGCGGCCCCTGCGGCAGCAGGATGGCAAAGCCGCAGGCTTCGCCGATCGAGATGCCGTTGCGCCGCGCGTCCGCCGGCCGGCAGATGTCGACCGAGATCAGCTGGAGTGCGTTGAAGCCGTACAGGGTGGTCAGGCATAGCGCGTCCACGCCGCCGACCACCGCCGCATCGCACAGCCCCATGCGAATCGCCCGCGCCGCCGCGGCAAACGCCTTGGCGCTCGACGCGCAGGCCGCGGAAACCGTCGCAGCGCAGCCGTGCAGGCCGAGCCGCCGGCGGACGAACGCGGCGCAGGAATTCATGTTCTGCGTGTGCTCGTAGTCGAACGGCGCCGGCACGCCCCCGGGTGCCGCGGCGCCTTGGCGATAGGCCAACTCGGCCCGGTGCAGCCCAGCCGCGCTGGTGCCGACGAACACGCCGATGCGCTCGGCCCCCAGCCGCTCGCGCAGCGCCGCCACCGCGTCCGAGAACCCGTCTTCGCGCAGCGCGGCGGCGACCAGCCGGTTCGCACGGCACTCCCAGGCCGCTTCCGCGGCGGGCAGCGCGGCGGCCGGCGACTCCAGTGCGTCGATCTTGCCGATCCAGCAGTCCAGGGCGCTGCCGTCGAACCCGCTGCGGCGCAGCCCGCTGGTGCCGTTGCGCAGGGCGTCGAGCAGCGCCGCCTTGCCGCCGCCGCAGGCGGTCGTCACGGTGAATTGACTAATCGCCAGCGGCTTCATCGGACCAGTACGCAAAGAAGTTGAACCAATTGTACGGAGCCCGCCGCAGGTGCCGCTCCAGGCGGGCCGCATAATCCTGCGCCAGGCGCGCGATGGCAGCGTCGCGCCCGGCACGCCCCCGCTCGACCCGCTCGGCCAGCAGCTCGAACACGGCATCGTAGCGGCCGCCGCCGCGGTACAGGCCGAACGCCGCCACCACCGGCACGCCGAGCACGCCGGCCAGGACCCAGGGCGCGGCCGGCAGGCGTACGGTGCCGCCGAGCAGAAGCACCGGGACGCTGGGCTCGTCCGCGGTGCGCAGGCGGTCGGCCATGATGCCGACGCTGCAGCCTGCGGCCAGCGCCTCGCGCAGGGCCAGCACCAGCTCCGGCCCGCCGCGGCCCGCATCGATGATCGAGCCGGCAAACGCGGGATCCAGCCGCTCCAGCAGAGCGATGGCGCGGCCGCCATGGCTGCGGTCCAGGACGATCCGCAGCGGCACGCCATGCGCGCCTGCGCCAAGCTGGCGCAGCACCTCGAAGCTGCCCAGGTGCGACACCAGCACCACCGCGCCGCGGCCCTTGGCGGTGGCGGCGGCCACCGCCGGCGGCCTGTGCGTGCGCACGTCCAGGCGCGGACCGTGCCCGGCGAGGATCAGCCAGCGGTCCAGGGTGCATACGGCGAAAGCGTGGAAATGACGCAGCACCTGCAGCGCCGACGCGCGGTGCCCGTACACGCGGCCCAGGTAACTGCGCGAGGCACGGCGCGCGGCGCTGCCGGTGCAAACGAAAAACAGCGCCACCGGCCATAACACCGCACCGGCCAGCGGCCTGCCCGCGAGGGCCGCGATGCGCACCAGCAAGGCGATCCAGAACGCCGAACCGCGTTCGCGCTGCTGCTTCCACGCAGCGCCGCTCAAGCCTGCACGCCGGCCGGCGCAAAGGCGATCTCGCCGCGCACCGCCACGCCCGAGCCGGTGCTGCAGACCAAGCGCAGGCGAGCGGCGGCGGCGCACGGCTCAAGCGAAATCGTCACCGCTTCGCCGGCGCGCACCGGCTTGAGGAACTTGGCCCAGCGCACTTCCGCCAGCTGCCCAAGTTCCGGCTGGCGCTCGCGCAGCGCGGCTATGGCGAGGTCCAGCAGCACCACGCCCGGCACCACCGGATCGCCGGGGAAATGTCCCGGCAGGCTCGGATGCCCGGCCTCCACGGTGAATTCCGCCACCGGCGCCTGCGGTGCACCACCCTGCTGCTCGCTCATTCTCCCAGCATCCGCTCCAGGGCCGCCTGCGGCAACTTGCCGACGTCGTTGCGCGGCAACCGTGCGACGCGACGCAGGGGACGCGGCAGAAATGCCGGATCCACCGCTGCGCCGAGCGCCTGCAGGATCTGGCGCTCGTCCAGTCCGGGGGCGACCACCAGTGCCGCCGGCCGCCCGACCAGCCCGTCGCCCTGCGCCGGCGTCGGCCGGAACACGACGGCGTCGACGACGCCGGGTATGGCGCGGAGCTTCTGGCCCAGGTCGGCCAGCGACATGCGCTTGCCGGCCACCTTCAGCAGGTCGCCGCTGCGCCCGAGCAGGCGGAAACGGCCGCCGCCGGCCGGCTCCAGGAGGTCCGCCAGCGCCACTTCGGCGGCCAGGTGCGGTCCCGCGGCAACCGCAACGCCGGCGGCGATGCGCAGCGAAACGCCCGGCAACGGCAGCCACGCGGCGTCCGCCACGGTGCGCCGCGTGGCCAAGCCGCCGGATTCGGTCGAGCCGTAGACCTCGTGGACCGGCGCACCCAGCAAGCGCTCGGCGGCCTGCGCCAGCCCGGCGGGCAAGGGCGCGGTCGCCGACACCACGCCATCCAGCTCCGGCAGCTCCAGGCCGGCCCGCACCAGCGCATCCAGGTGCACCGGCGTCGTCACCAGCAGCCGCGGCCGGTCGGCTTGCGCCAGCGCCTGCGCAACGTCGCGCGCAAAAAAAGGCCGCGCCGCACTGCTGACCGCACCGGCGGCAAACGCCGACATCACCGTCGTCTCCAGGCCGAACAGGTGCTGCGGCGGCACCGTCGCCACGATGCTCGCACCGGCGAAGCCGAGGCGGCCCGACAGCAGGCGCGCATGCACCGCAAGCTGCTGCCAGGTCTTGGCATGCTGCGCCGGCACGCCGGTGCTGCCCGAAGTGAACGCCAGCGTCGCCACCTGCGCGGCGGCGATCGTCGGCACCGCGTCGGACCAGCGCGCCCCTGCGGCCGGCGGCGGAACCCGCACCGCGCCGGGCCATGCGAAGTCGGCCAGAACGCAGCTGTCGCGGTGGCTGGCGCGCAACGCGGAAACGGTCTGCCTGCTGCGGTCCGGCGGCAGCAGGCAGGTCTGGCCGCGCAGCAGCGCGGCGGCAAAGCCGAGCATGAAGGCGCCGCGCGACTCGCACAGGTTGAGCGCAAACCGTGCCTGGGGCAGCGTTCCGGCCAGGGCCGAAGCCTGCGCCACGAATCCGGCCTGCGACACCGTGCCGGCGCCCTGGATGATCAGCGGGGCATCCGGCCGGTACGGCTCGATCAGGGGCAGGCGGCTCAACGCGGGCGATAGCGCGAAAGGCCGCGCACGAAGGCGATGAAGTCGGGATGGGCGTGCTGCGGAAAGCGGTGGCGCCGGTACAGGTATTCGGCCGCGAACAGCAGCCCGATCAGGCTGTAGCTGATGAAATTGGCGAACACTGACCACGCCTGCACCGAGGCGAAGGCAATCAGCAGGAGCGTCACCGCAAGCAGCGCCGCGGTGGCGACCACCCACAGCCAGGTCACCGCCCTGGTGTAGCGCACCTGCTCCTCGCTCAGGGCGCCGTCCATGGCGCGCGCGAAGCGCGTCACCAGCGCCACCCGCCCGGGCAGGAGCGAAACGGCGAACGCCGACAGCACCAGCGCCGGCAGCATCACCGACGGCAAAAACAGCACCCAGCGCCCGCCGCCCATGCGCTGCAGCGCAAGCAGGGCGCCGGCGCAAGCCGCCAGGCCAGCCCAGGCCGCCGCACTGCCGGCGCGCAGCGCGCGGTAGAACACCGCCGCGCAGGCGCACAGCACCGCGGCGCACTGCAACCAGGGCAGCTGCAACTCCACCGCCAGGTGCGCCAGCACCGGGTATGCCAGGAACAGCGGCACTTGCATGGCCGGTCGCACGGTTTGGGCCTCGCGGGCGCTCAGCCGGCCCGGCCCGGTTCCTGCGCGGCGTGCTGCTGCACGAACCGGGTCAGGGCGCGCACCGATGCGAACGCGCTACGCGTGGCCTCGTCGTCCGAGCGCATCACGATGCCGAACTCCTCCTGCAGCGCCAGCGCGATCTCGAGGGCGTCGATCGAATCCAGCCCCCAGCCGCCGGCGCCGTTGCCGAACAGCGGCGCTTCCGGATCGATCGACTCCGGATCGTGCCCCTCGAGATTGAGCACCCGTACCAGCAGGCGGGCGAGCTGTCTGTCATCGACCATCGCGGCTGACATTCCTCAAGGATCATCCAGGACGCATCGCCCGGACGCCCCAACGGCCGTCAGGTGATGTCTGCGCGCTGCAAGTGCTATCGTAAATGATATCGGAACCATCACGGCGGCGAGGCCGCGCCAAGGTCGCCGGAGGATGCGGGCCGGACGGGGAGCAGATTATTCGGCGGCGGCCCAAAGCTCCGGGCCCGGGGGACTCATGGGGTTTGCCAACCGGCTGGGCAGCTGCTGGCGGCTTTTCGCCACCGGCCTGTCGTTCGCCGTTTTCGGGCTCGGCGGCGTCCTGCTGAGCCTCACCCTGTTCCCGGCGATCCGGCTGGTCTCGCGCAGCCGGGACCTGCAGCGGCGCCGCATCCAGCGCGCGATGCACCGGGTGTTCCGCCTGTTCATCTGGCAGATGCGCCTGCTGGGCGTGATGACGTACGAGGTCGACGGCGCCGGGCGGCTGCTGCGGCCGGGGGCGCTGATCGTGGCCAACCACCCGAGCCTGATCGACGTCGTGCTGCTGATCGCGCTGATTCCGGAGGTCGACTGCATCGTCAAGCGCGGGCTGTGGCGCAATCCGTTCCTGCGCTGGCCGGTGGCCTGGGCGGACTACATCCCCAACCAGGGCTCGGCGCAGGATCTGGTGCAGGACGCAGCGGCGAACCTGCGGCGCGGCCGCTCGCTGATCGTCTTCCCCGAAGGCACCCGCAGCGTGCCGGGGCAGCCGCTGGCGATGCATCGCGGCGCCGCGCGCATCGCCATCGCCGCCGACGCGCCGATCGTGCCGGTCAGCATCCGCTGCACCCCGCCCACGCTGACCAAGGCGCAGGCC
This sequence comes from Nevskia sp., assembly GCA_016779605.1. Taxonomy (GTDB): domain Bacteria; phylum Pseudomonadota; class Gammaproteobacteria; order Nevskiales; family Nevskiaceae; genus Nevskia. The sequence goes on from JADHNH010000088.1 coordinate 8,203, forward strand.
TGGTACCGGATCCCGCCGCGGCGTCCGCACTGGCGGATCAGCGTCGGCGAGGCGGTGCTGCCGGCGGCGTTCGCGCCTGCCGGCGCGCCGCCGTCGATGATGGCGCGCCGGCTGACCCAGCATTTTGTCGACCACTTCTCGCAAGCGGCAGCGGCGCCGGCGGCCGAACGCGCCGCGGCGGATATGATGGCGGCTTGCACCAGCCACTGATTCCACTGCACTCGCCATTTTCAATGGACAACAAAGAAGAGATTTACGCGCGCCTCAAACAGGCGCTGATCGAATTGTTCGACATCGAGCCGTCGAAGATCAGCGCGGAGGCGCGGCTCAACGACGACCTCGGCATCGACAGCATCGACGCCATCGACCTGCTGCTCAAGCTGAAAGACATGACCGGCCGCAAAATCCAGCCGGAGGCGTTCAAGAACGTCCGCTCGGTCGGCGACGTGGTGGAGGCGATACACGCACTCGGCATCGGCGCGGCCAGCGCCGGTCAATGAAGCCGGTTCGCCGGGGCGGCCGCCGCGCCGGACGGTTGCGCGCGTGAAGCCGGCCATCGTCATCCCGTTCTTCAACCACGAGCGCGCCATCGCGCGCACCGTCGCCAGCCTGCGCGGATACGGGCTGCCCTGCTGGCTGGTGGACGACGGCAGCGATGCGCGCTGCGCGCCGGTGCTGGACGGCATCGCCGCGGCCGAGTCGCGCTGGCTCACGCTGCTGCGCCTGCCGCGCAACGGCGGCAAGGGCCGGGCCGTGGTGGCCGGGCTGGAAGCGGCACGCCGGGCCGGCTGCAGCCACGCGGTGCAGATCGACGCCGACGGCCAGCACGATGCCGGCGACCTCGGGCGGCTGCTCGAAGTGGCGGCGGCCAATCCGGGCGCGGTGGTCACCGGCATCCCGGTCTACGACCGCTCGGTGCCCAGGAGCCGCCTGTACGGCCGCTACGCAACGCACCTGTGGGTATGGATCAACACCCTGTCAGGCGAGATCCGCGACTCCATGTGCGGCTTCCGGGTCTATCCGCTCGAGGCGGCGCTGCACGCCTGGGACGGCCGCCGCGGCGCGTCGCGCATGGAGTTCGACAGCGAAATCCTGGTGCGCCTGAGCTGGGCCGGCGTGCCGGTGATTTCGGTGCCGACGCGCGTCACCTATCCGCACGACGGCGTTTCCCACTTCCGCCTGTGGCGCGACAACCTGCGCATCAGCGCCATGCACGCGCGCCTGTTCTTCGGCATGCTGGCGCGGCTGCCGCGGCTGCTGGCACGCCGGCGCGGCGCGGCGGCGATGCCCGGGCGGCAGCCGTGAAGCGCTACGCCGAGGTGGTGGTCGAGGTGCCGTTCCACGACGTCGACATGGCCGGCATGTCCTGGCACGGCCATTACGCCAAGTATTTCGAGCTGGCGCGCTGCACGCTGCTGCAGGGCTTCGACTACAACTACGACCGCATGCGCGACAGCGGCTACGCCTGGCCGGTGATCGACCTGCACGTGCGCTACGTCAAGCCCGCCCGCTTCGGCCAGCGCATCCGCGTGCGGGCCACGCTGGTGGAGTGGGAGCACCGGCTGAGAATCGAGTACCTGGTGAGCGACGAGCAGACCGGCCAGCGCATGACCAAGGGCCAGACCGTGCAGGTGGCGGTGCACATCGCCAGCCGCGAGATGTGCCTGGTGTCGCCGGATGTCCTGTTCGAGCGCCTGGGCGTGCCCCGGCCATGAGAGCGTTGCGCCGGCGCGCCGCCGCCTGCCTGGCCGCCCTGACGCTGCTGGCGGGCGTGCTCCCGGCCTACGCCGGCGAGGATGCGGCGGTGTTCGCCCACCCGCTGGATGCGGCCGGGCTCGCCGCGCTGCTCGGTCCGGCGCAGCGGCTGGCCGCCGCCAGCGGCCTGCGCGGCCGCTTCGAGCAGCGCAAGTACCTGCAGGAGCTGCCGCAGCCGCTGCTGTCGTCGGGGGAATTCCTGTTCGCGCGCGGCCTCGGCATCTGGTGGCACACGCGCGTGCCTTTCGACTCGGTTTTCGTGCTGACCCGCAGCGGCATCCGCAACACCGACGAAGGCGGCGCGCGGATGGAGTTGCGCAGCGACGACCAGCCGGCGGTGGCCGGGGTCGCGCGCATTTTCTTTGCCCTGTTCGCACTGGATTTCAGGACGCTGTCGAGCGAGTTCGACCTGTACGGCATGCCGGCGGCGGACGCCGGCCCCGGTGCCTGGATGGTCGGGCTGCGGCCGCGGTCGTCGGCGCTGGCCGGCGTGTTCGGCCAGGCGCTGATCGCCGGTGCGGCGCGCGCCACCCGCGTGGAACTGAGCGACGCGCAGGGCGACCGCACGGTGGTGGCGATACCCGAGGCGTCTGCGATCGAGGGCCCGCTGACGCCGCAGGACCGCCAGCGCTTCGCCGACTGAGCCAGCGCCTTGACGCGGCTCCGACTGCAGACCTGCTTCTGGCCCTGGGCCGCGGCCATGCTGGCGCTGGTCGCCGCGTTCGCGGCGATGCTGCCGGCGCTGCGCGTTGAAACCAGCATCTTCGCGCTGCTGCCGCGCGGCGAGCGCGACGCCGGGCTGGAGCAGGCGGTGGACGCCTATACCGAGCAGCTCTCGCGCGACAGCGTCTACCTGGTGGGTGCCGGCGATTTCGCCGTGGCGCGCGACGCGGCGGCGGCTTTCGCCGGCGCGCTGCGCAGCAGCGGTGCGTTCGCCGAAGTCTTCCTGGAAGTCGGCGCCGCACGGGCGCAGGCGGCGCGTTTCTACCTGCCCTGGCGCGGCGGCTTGCTGGCCGAGCGCCATCGCCGCTGGCTCGCCTCCGGGCAGGCGCAGAAGCTGCGCGACGAGGCGCTGCGCGCGCTGTATACACCGGCCGGCTTCATGCGGCCGTTCGGCGCCGGCGAGGACCCGCTGGGCCTGCTGTCGGCTTTCGTCGCCGGCCAGCGCCCGCCGACCGGCCGCGCGACACTGCGCCAGGGCGTGCTGACGGTGGCGGCGGCCGGCCGCGACTACGTGCTGGTCGCCGCACACACCGCCGCGAGCCCGTTCGCGCTGGCCGCCGAGCGCTCCGCCGGCGCCGCGCTGGCCGAGGCCCGGGCCGCGGCCCAGGCAGCCGGAGCGCAGGAAGTCGTCGGCTCCGGCGTGATCCAGCACGCCGCTGCGGCGGCCGCGCGCGGACGCGCGGAGATGTCGCTGTTCGGCGGAATCTCCGCGGCGGGCAGCGTCGTGCTGCTGTGGCTGGCGTTCGCCTCGACGCGGCCGCTGCTGCTGACCGCGCTGTCGATGGCACTGGGCGGCGCCGCCGGACTGCTGGCCTGCCGGCTCGCGTTCGGCGGCGTGCACCTGGTCACGCTGATTTTCGGCAGCAGCCTGATCGGCACTTCGGTGGACTATTCGATCTACTTCTTTGCCGACCGCTTCCGCGACCCGCGGCATTGGCGACCGCTGGACGCACCGCGCTGGACCGCCGCCGGCATCGGCCTGGGCTACATGACCACTGCCCTGTCCTACCTGGCGCTGCTCGCCGCGCCGTTTCCCGGCTTGCGCCAGATCGCGCTGTTCTCGGCCGCCGGCCTGGGCGTCGCCTGCGGCTGCGTGCTGATCCTGTTTCCACGGCTGGCGCGCCCCTGGCCGATTGCGGAGCGCGCGGCCGCCCTGCGGCTTGGCGCCGCCCTGGAACGGATGCGCCTGCCGCCGCGCCGCGGCCTGCGCCTGGCCCTGGCGCTCGCCGCCGGCGCGTTCGTCGCCGGCGGCCTGATGCGCCTGCACTTCGCCGACGACGTGCGCGCGCTGCAAGCCTCGCCGCCGGAGCTGCTGCGCGGCGAGGCGCGCGTGCGCGAGTTGCTGGGCCAGTCGGGCGACCGCCGCTTCGTGCTGGTGCGCGGAGATTCCGCCGAGCAGGTGCTGCAACGCGAAGAAGCCCTGCGCCAGCGGCTGGCGCCGCTGCGCGAGGATGGCCGCCTGGGCACGGTGCTGGCGCTGTCCAATGCGGTGCCGTCGCTGCGGCAGCAGGCCGCCGACCGGCAACTGCTGGCGGCGCAGGTCTACGCGGCCAACGGCTTGCTGCCGGGCTTCCAGCGCGGGCTCGGCTACCGGCAGGACGCGATCGACCGGCAGCTCGCCGCGGCGGCGGGTGCGCGTGCCTTGCAGCTCGACGATTTCCTGGCCAGCCCGGCGGCGCTGCCGTATCGCAGCCTATGGCTGGGCCGCATCGCCGGCGGCTATGCCAGCGCGGTGAGCCTGTTCGACGTGCGCGACCCCGCCGCCCTGCAGCAGGCCGCCGACGGGCTGCCCGGCGTGCAGCTGGTCGACAAGGTCGCCGAAATCTCGCAGGTGCTGCATCGCTACCGCCAGATCGCAATGGCCCTGATCGCGGCCGTCTACCTGGTGATCGGCGCCCTGCTGAGCCTGCGCTACGGCCTGGCCGGCGCTGCGGCGACGCTGCTGCCCGCCGTCGGCGGCGGCCTGCTGGCGCTGGCTGTGCTGGCCTGGGCGGGAGTGGGCATCAACCTGTTCCATGTGCTGGCGCTGCTGCTGGTGCTGGGCATGGGCTCGGACTACACCATCTTCCTGCGCGAATCGCGCAGCGCGCCGGCACCGGCACTGCTGGCGGTCGCGCTCGCCACGCTCACCGCCACCTTGTCCTTCGGCCTGCTGGCGTTTTCCGCCACCCCGTTCATCCACGCCATCGGCGCCACCCAGGCGCTGGGAATCGGCTTCACGGTGGTCCTGGCCCTGGGCTTGCGCCCGCCGGCGGCGCGGCATGCAGTAGCATGAGCGCGGCCGGAACTACCGGTGCGCCTGGGGCGGGGCGGATCTCATCATGCAGACCGGACGGCGCCGAAAGCTGAACACCGGCTTGTCGCGGCCGCGCCGCCTGCTGCCGGTCCTCGGACTGGCCGCGCTGCTGTCCGCCTGCGCCGCTGCGCCGCCATCCGCCGAAATCACGCAACCACCGCCGCAGCATCCGCCGCTGCTGCCGCCGGCCAGCGTCGATGCGCCGCACCAGGCCGAGCAGGTCATGCGCGGCGCCTTCGGCACGCGCGATTTCACGCTGCGCTGCGTGGTGCGCGCGACGCCGGCGCAGATCTTCGTGGTCGGCCTGACCGCGACGGGGCAACGCGCGTTTTCGGTGTCCTGGGACGGCACCGCCTGGGACACCCGCTCCGCGCCGATGGTGCCGGACTCGCTGCGGCCGGACCTGCTGATCGCCGACGTGCAGCTGGCGCTGTGGCCGCTGCCGGCCCTGCAGGCGGCGTACGCGCCGGCGGGATGGGAGGTGTCGGAGCCGGGCGGCGGCGTGCGCCGCCTGCGGCAGGGCGGCCGGATCGTGGCGGAGGTGCATTACGCTGACCCGCACCCCTGGAACGGCCGCTATTGGATCAGCAACTTTCGCTATAGTTACTCGCTGGAAATCGAGCCGGCGCCCGCGGCAGCGGGCGCACAGTAGAACGCAAAGCGAAGGCCGCGGCCTGCCCGGGGGATGCGCACGCATGGTGAAACGCTGGGTGCTGGTTACCGGCAGCAGCCGCGGCATTGGCCGCTCGATCGCGCTGCGTCTGGCGCGTGCAGGCTTCGGCCTGGTCCTGCACGGCCGCACCGCCACCACCGCCCTGTCCGAATCGGCGCAGGCGGCACGGCAGGCCGGTGCGGAAACCCGCTGCCTGGCGTTCGACATCGCCGACCGCGACGCCTGCGCGCGGGCGCTGGATGCCGACATCGGCGCCCACGGCGCCTATTACGGCGCGGTGTTCAATGCCGGCATCGCCTGCGACGGCACCTTCGCGGCGCTGTCCGCGCAGGACTGGGACCGGGTCCTGCACACCAACCTGGACGGCTTCTACAACGTCATCAAGCCCCTGCTGATGCCGATGATCCGCTTGCGCCGGGGCGGCCGGATCGTCACGCTGTCCTCGGTATCCGGCGTGACCGGCAACCGCGGCCAGGTCAACTACAGCGCGTCCAAGGCCGGCATCATCGGCGCCAGCAAGGCGCTTGCGGTCGAACTCGCCAGCCGCGGCATCACCGTCAACTGCGTCGCCCCCGGCCCGATCCGCACCGACATGCTCGAGGGAGCGCCGGTCGAAGAGATGCTCAAGCTGATCCCGGCCGGGCGCCTGGGCGAACCCGACGAGGTGGCCGCGCTGGTCGGCTTCCTGTTCGGCGACGACGCCGGCTACATCACGCGCCAGGTGATCGGCGTCAACGGCGGGCTGGCATGAGCACCATGAACCGCGTCGTCGTCACCGGCATGGCGGGCATCACCTCGCTGGGCAGCGACTGGCCCGCCATCGAAAAGAACCTGCGCGGCGGCGTGTCCGGGATCGAGCGCATGCCGGAGTGGGAGCAGTACCGCGACATCAACACCCGCCTGGCCGGCCCGGTGAGGAATTTCGCCGCCCCGCCGCACTTCACCCGCAAGGCGACGCGCACGATGGGCCGGGTGGCGCTGCTGGCCACCCGTGCCAGCGAACTGGCGCTGCAGGATGCGGGAGTGCGAGAAGACCCGGAAATCCGCGGCGGCGCGATGGGCGTGGCCTATGGCTCGTCCACCGGCAGCACCGACGCGGTTTGCGACTTCTTCGGCCTGCTGGTCAACGGCGACATCGGCAAGATCAACGCGACCACCTACGTGCGGATGATGAACCACACCGCCGCGGTGAACATCGGCCTGTACTTTGGCCTGAAGGGCCGCATCATCCCCACCTCCAGCGCCTGCACCTCCGGCAGCCAGGGCGTCGGCTATGCCTACGAAGCGATCAAGTTCGGCCGGCAGACCATGATGGTGGCCGGCGGCGCCGAAGAGCTGTGCGTGTCGGAGGCCGCGGTGTTCGACACGCTCTACGCGACCAGCGTCCGCAACGACGCGCCGAAGACCACGCCGCGGCCGTTCGACCGCGACCGCGACGGACTGGTGATCGGCGAAGGCGCCGGCACCCTGGTGCTGGAAGAGCTGGAGCACGCGCGGGCGCGCGGCGCGCGCATCCACGCCGAGATCGTCGGCTTCGGCAGCAATTCCGACGGCGACCACGTCACCCATCCGAACACGCAGACCATGGAACAGGCCATGCGGCTGGCGCTGGACGACGCGCAGTTGCCGCCGCAGGCGATCGCCTACGTCAACGGCCACGGCACCGCCACCGAGCTCGGCGACATCGCCGAAAGCCAGGCCACCCACCGGCTGTTCGGCGCGCGCATGCCGTTCAGCTCAATGAAGGGCCACCTGGGCCATACGCTGGGCGCCTGCGGCGCGATCGAAAGCTGGTTCACCATCGCCATGCTCAACGCCGGCTGGTTCGCGCCGACGCTGAACCTGCACAACGTGGACCCGCGCTGCGGCGACCTGGACTACCTGGTCGGCGGCGGGCGCGCGCTGCAGTGCGAGTACGTGATGAACAACAATTTCGCCTTCGGCGGGATCAACACCTCGCTGATTTTCCGCAGGCTCGGCTGAGGACCCGGTTTCGGGCCATTGCGAACGCGGCAAGGCGCCGAACGCGTGCATGCAAGCCAAGGGCTGGGAGATCACCCGCGATCCAGGTAAATTTATCGCTGAGAACTGACAAGCAGCGCCGCACCGTACGAAGCGATATTCGCAACAAATGGCAAAAAGAAAGGGATAGAGCAATGCTGAAAAAACTGTTGCTGGCCGCCATTGTGCTCGCGTCGGCAAGCGCCGAGGCGCGCCACCGCGCGGTGCCGCTGAAAGACCCGCCGCCGCTCACCGTCCCGCTGGGCGTGGCCGAGGCCGACGTCGCCAGGGCCATTATCTTCGCCGGCGCCACGCGGCAATGGAAGGTCACCGACAGGAAACCGGGCGACATCGTCCTGGAATACGCGCCGCGGGAGTTTTCGGTTACCGTGGATGTGAAATACGACGCGCACACGGTCAACATCAGCTATGTGGGCAGCAAAAATATGGAGTACGAACAAGAGAACGGGATGGCCGTGATCCATCCCAATTACAATCGCTGGGTCAACAACCTCGCCCACGACATCGACTCGCAACTGACGATCTCATCGGTGAAGTAGCGGGAAACCGACCTGATCATAATGCCGGCTTGCCTTGCGGGCCCGCGTCTTGTGCATTACCTGCGCACCGCAACCAGGTTGATCAGCGTTTCCTCGCGGCTCGGCGGCGGGGCGACGCCGAACCATCTTTCCAGGATGCCGAGGTCCGGGCGGCTCCACCACAGGTACGGATAGGACAGCGACTGCCGGCCGACCTCGAAGCCGCAGCGGTCGATCATCGCCAGGTATTCGCCGGCGGTCCTCTGCACATCCATCGGATGCCGGAACAGCAGCCGGATGATCCACGAATGGATGTACTTGCGCGTGGATTCGGCGAACAGCATCACGCCGCCCGGCTTGAGGATGCGATGGAACTCGCGCAGCGCCTCTTCCTGCTCGACGATGTGGTGGAAGGTCTGGTGGCAGAAGATCATGTCCACCGACTCGTTCGCCAGCGGCAGATGTGAGCTGTTGGCGTTGCGGAAGTCCACCGCGATGCCGTGGCGTTCAACCTCGGCGCGGGCCGCTTGAATCATGCGCGGATCCACGTCCACCCCGATCAGCCGCTGCGGCGCGAAGCGGCCGTGCAGCAGGCGGAACGAACGCCCCCAGCCGCAGCCGACGTCGACGATCACCGGGTAGGCGGGCTTGCGCCCGGGAATCAGCCGCTCGAGGTCCTTGATCGCCCGCTCCAGCACGTGCGTGGCCCAGGTATCGGTGCGCAGGAACCACTGGCCGAAGCGCGACTCGGGCACGTGCTGCCCATCCGCAACAAAAACCTCGCCGGCGCTGTCGGTCTGCTGCAACGAAGCTCTCGGTGGACGCTCGGAACGCCTGATTCTAGCCGCAAATTTGCGCCGCAAGGACAGCGACGCCGCCGGCAGCCGGGCCGGGCCGCGGCGCCTGCCACTTTACGCGGCGGCGCGGCGCCGTCTAGGCTTACCGGATTATTCATGCATGCTCGAGGAGCCGGAACAAGTGAAAGCGATCATCTGTCGCGAAATGGGGCCGCCGGAAAAGCTGGTTTACGACGAAATGCCGCCGCCGCCGATGGGGCCCAAGGATGTGCGGATCAAGGTCAAGGCCGCCGGCGTCAACTTTCCGGACTCGCTGATCATCCAGGGCAAGTACCAGT
>JADHNH010000089.1 GCA_016779605.1 Nevskia sp.
AATCGCGGCCGCCGACCCGGCGATACTGCGCCAGCGCCAGCAGGGCGGGCAGCACGACAATGCCGAGGTGGCTGATGCTGCCGGAATGCATGTCTTCGCGCACCAGCCCGTGCCCCATCACGGCGTTGGCAAAAGCCGCGTCGGCGCAGCTCGCGCGCTTTTCCGAGCCGATGATGGTGGCGCCGCCGCCGGCCTGGCCGGTGGGCTCGGCGAACTGCGCCGCCTGGCGGCTCCAGGGCAGATCGCGCGCCTCGAATGCACAGCCGACGAGATCGAGCAGGCAGAGTTTCACCTTGTCGGTGGCAGCCGCCGGCAGGTCGGCGGCGGCCACGCCGATGACCGCTTGCGCCATGCGCTCGGCCAGCGGAGCGCCGGCGTCCGGCGCGGCGGGATCAGTCAACGACCGGGCGCCGTAGGTCATGGCATTCTCCGAACCGCGGGATTCAGTGCCGTCTTCGCGGGCAAGCTTGTCGCGGGTGTCAGCCGCGCACCTCGACGCCGGCCCAGGCTTCGACGACCTTGCACATCGAGGTGAAATCCGAATCGGCGCCGTAGGTGGCGTTGGTGATGGCGAGCATCTGGCGCACCGCGGCGCCCACCACCATCGGCACGCCGAACGCTTCGGCCTCGTCGATGCACAGGCGGACGTCCTTGTACGACAGGCCGGTGGCAAAGCCGAAATCGAACGTGCCGGGCAGGATCGACCGCGGAAACTTGTCCTGGCTGGCGCTGTTGCGGCCGGAACCGGCATTGATCACGTCGATCATGACTTGCGGCTTGAGGCCGGCCTTGACCCCCATGACCATGGCCTCCGACGTCACCGCAATGGCCGCGGCGGCGAGCAGGTTGTTGGCCAGCTTCATGGTCTGCGCCTGCCCGGCTTTTTCGCCCAGGTGGAACACCTTGCCGAAGGTGGTCAGGACCGGCTGCACTTCGTCGTATACCGCCTTGGGGCAGGACACCATGACGGCCAGGGTGCCGTCGCGCGCGCCGGCCAGTCCGCCGCTCACCGGGGCGTCGACGTACACCACGCCGCGCGGCGCAAGGGCGGCGGCGACCAGGCTGGCCGTGCGCGGGCCGATGGTGGAAAAATCGATGACGCGCTTGGCGCGGGTGCCTTCGATGAGCCCGCCGCCGTGCAGACACGCCTTTTGCACGATCTCCGGGTTGGGCAGGCTCAGGAACACGATATCGGCGGCGTCCGCGACCGCCGCGGCGGATGCCGCCGCCACCGCTCCCTGCTTCACCGACGCGGCAACGGCCGCCTCGCTGGTGTCGTAGACGTGGACCTTGTGGCCCTGCTTCAACAGCCGCGCCGACATCAGGCCGCCCATGCGGCCAACGCCAACGAAGCCGAAAACCGGTGAATTCATAGCGGACTCCCCGACACCGTCAGGCGCGCGCAGCAAGGGTGGACGCAATATTCTTGAAATTCGGCAGCCGTGGCCTGCCCAGGCCGGCCCGAAGATACTCCTCCATCCCGCCAATCAGGCCATGATTCAGCTCGTGAAGTCACGGCCGCGCGTCTCGGGCCCCAGCCAGATCACCATGGCCGCGACGCCCGATAGTACCATCGCCGCGCTCATGGCGTCGGCGGTCTTGAAGCCGCGGTCCTGCAGCGCCCCGAGCAGCAGCGGCATCAGCGATCCGATCGCCGCCGCCGCGTGGTAGCAAAAGCCCGGCCCGACGCCGCGCACCTCGGTGGGGAACTGCTCGTTGCTGTAGGCCGGCGCCATGCCCCAGATGCCCATGCCGAAGAAACCCATCATCAGCGCGCCGAGGCCAAGCACGCGCGGATCGGTGGCGTGCAGGTAAAAGGGCAGCGACGCGAAGCCGAGCACCACGGTGATCGTCACCGCGCCACGCCGGCCGAGCCGGCCTTCGGACAGGCGTCCCCACAGCGCCGTGCCGCTGATCGCCCCCAGGTTGAACGCCGCCAGGTAGGGCAGCACCGGGCGGCCGGCATCCCGCAGCACCGTCGGGTACCAAAAATTGACCGAGTAATAAATGCACATGAACGCCCCGACCACCAGCGTGGTGCGCAGGGTGGTGCCGATCAGGTCCATTTGGAAGATGCGCGTCAGCGAGATACGGGGCGCGGCGGCGGCGCCCGGTTGAAGGCCCGCATTGCGCCGTCGCTGGAGTTCCAGCCACACCGGACTTTCCGGCACGCGCGTGCGTATCCACAGCGTGAACAACGCCGGCACCAGGCAAACCCAGAACATCGCACGCCAGGCCAGGTCGGGTGTGCCGCTGAACAGCGGATGCAGGAACTGGAACGCCGCCGCTGCCAGCAGATAGCCCCAGTACCAGCCGCCCAGCAGCAGGCCCGACACGAGGCCGCGCAGCCGGGTCGGCCAGTGCTCGAGCACCAGCGGCATGCCGGCGGCCCACTCGCCGCCCATTCCCAGGCCGAAGAGGGCGCGAAGCACGAAGAGCATCGCGTAGGACGTCGAGAATCCGGCCAGGCAGGCGAACACGGAGAACCACAGCACCGAAAGGAGCAAGGGGAGCTTGCGTCCCCACTTGTCGGCCGCGGTGCCGGCCAGCGTGCCTCCGAGCAGACGCATCGCCAGCGTAACGGTGCCGAGGGCGCCGGCGAGGGCGCGATCCACCGAAAAGCTGTGCTGAATATCGATGACGATGAAGGTGAGGATATTGAAGTCGAACGAATCGACGATCCAACCCAGAAACACCGCCCAAAATGCCCGCCACTGGTCGCGGGTGACCTGCCGATACCACGGGCCCGCGGCCGCTTCCCCGCCGCCCACGGGCGCGGATGCGGCCGCGCTGGCCCCCGCTATCTCGCCGGAGTATCGCGATTCCACGGGCGCTTATTGGCCCGCGCCAGCCACAAATCCGCCGCCGTCGATGATCACGGCCTGGCCGGTGATGAACGAAGCCGCGTCAGAGGACAGGAACAGGACGAGTTGTGCGATCTCGGACGGACTGCTTATGCGGCCCATCGGGATCATCGGCAGCACGGTATCCTTGGCGGCCTGCTCGCTCCCGAACATGTCGGTGAGCAGCGGCGTCATGACGGAACCGGGGGCGATGGCGTTGACCCGGATGTTCTTGCGCGCGACCTCCAGGGCAACCGAATTCGTCAGGCCGATGACACCCCACTTGCTGGCGCAATAGACCGCCGTCGTGGCAAAGCCCATGACGCCGAAAAGCGATGAAGTGTTCACGATCGCGCCGCCGCCCTGGGCCGTCATATGCGGCACCTGGTATTTGAGACCCAGGAAGATGCCCTTGAGATTGACGTCGATCAGCTGGTAGAAATCCGCTTCGGTGAGGTCCTGCACCGGGGCGGTCTTTCCCGACACGCCGGCGTTGTTGAACGCCAGGTCGATGCGCCCGAAGCGTTCGAAGGCGCGCCTGTGAAGGTCTTCCATAGCCTGCCCGTCGCGAACGTCGACTTCGCGGAACTCGACCTCAACCCTGGAAACGGAGCGGATCTCCTCCTGCAGGCTGCGGCCTTCGCCCGCGCCGATGCCGGATATGAACACATTGGCCCCGGCCTTGGCGAACGCAATTGCCGTGGCGCGGCCGATGCCGGTCGTGCAGCCGATCAGCAGTGCGTTCTTGCCGGTAAAATCGTAAGTGACCTGCATGGGGCGATCTCCTCCTCTGACCTTGCTCGCTTCTCACGCGGGCTGACCACTGCGCGTAAAGACTACTTGCGAGTGGCTGGCCGGCACTCAACCCGGTGCCATCTCTCGCCTTTCCAGAGGCGCGTTGGTTTTCCGCCGATTCGCAGCGTGCTTCATCAAACGGCGTCCCCTGAGAACGTATTCAGCACTTGCGCCTGAGAGCCGCCAAGGACATGTTAACCAGAATTGAGCGCCCGCAGTTCATGGCGACATCGCCGCTGGTGGAGGCACGGCCAGACCATTTCAGGCCGCGGCCATCCATTTCCTCACGCGAATCAAGACGACCGGCAGAAGGGCGGCGGCGATCGCCAGGGTGTCTGCCACCCAATCCCAAAAGTCGGAGTCCCGGTGCAAGGCAGGTATCGCCTGGACGACTTCGATCAACGCGCCGAACGCCGACAGGCTGGCGCCCAGAAGAACCAGGGCACTGGCGGGATACGCGACGGCGCCGAGCACGGCCAGCACGTAGAACGCGATGAAATGTTCCGCCTTGTCCCAAGGTACGAGCTGCGGGGCAGAATCGGCGGGCAGGATCGCGCAGGTAAACGCCAGCAGGAGGGCGGCCCAGAAGGCTGCTTGAACGAGGCGCCGCATTGTCGCTGGCGGTGGCAACACCGAAAAACCTCCTGTAAGACGATCCGCGGTTCGGACAGCACAAGGCTCCCACGCGCAGGTGGCGGGTCGCATAACTTATCGCTTCGGCGACTTCGAAATCGATTTGTGCGGGCGTGCCTGCAAGCCGTCCGGGTACGACGATTCCAGCAGTTAGCGTGCCGGCCGCCCGCGCCTATTGATTTTGCTGCGCCGCCGGCTTCCACTCGCGCGCGAGTTTCCGCGCCTCGGCGATCTGCGCCGGCGTCATCTTGCCGGCCACGCGGTCGCGGTATTGCGCGGCCACTTTCACGTTGGGGTCGCCCGCCGGGAAATGCGTGCTGGCCAGATCGAACCACTTGTGGGACTGCACGAAATCCTTCGTCACACCCTGGCCGTTGAAATAGATGACGCCGAGGTTGAACTGCGCTTCCGCCACGCCCTGGTCGGCGGCCTTGCCGAACCAGCTTGCCGCCGCCGCATCGTCGTGCGGCACGCCCTGGCCGTTCTGGTAGAGCATGGCCAGCTCGAACTGCGCATCGGGCAGCCCCTGGGCGGCGGCTTTGCGGAACCACATCGCCGCCATCTCGTAATCCTGCGGGACGCCTTGGCCGTGTTCGTACAGCGTGGCGAGGTTCAGCTCCGCGTCGGCGATGCCCTGCTCCGCCATCGGCCGCCATAAGCTGGCGGCGGTGGCGTAGTCGCCACGCGCGTAAGCCGCGGCGCCCTGTTCGATCGGCCCGGCGGCCGCACCGAAGGAAACGACGAGGGCCGTGACCAGCGCCGCTGCCATAGCCTTGACCGCTGTGCATCGAGTCTCCACCGCTGCACCTCCGGCGAATTGCAGCCTTGCACGCCAAGCCATGCGAACACCTACCGCACTGGACGGAACTGCGTCCCGCTTCGCGAGCGCTCCCCGGATACACGCACCGCGCTTACGCGGCGCCGTACCGCCGCCTCAGTCGTTGGCGATGTCTATGCTCGGAAACGCCGCGTCGGCGGCCGGGCCGTAGGCCAGGCGCGCCGCCGCCAGCCGGGCGATGTCGCGGTAGCGCTGCGCCAGCGGCGACTCGGGATCGGCCGCCACCGTCGGGTTGCCGCCGTCGGCCTGCTGGCGGATGCGGATGTCCAGCGGCAGGCTGCCGAGCAGCTCGGTGCCGGCGTCCTGCGCCAGCCGCTGGCCGCCGCCGGTGCCGAAGATCGGCTCCTCGTGGCCGCAGCTGGAGCAGATGTGGGTGCTCATGTTCTCCACCACGCCCAGCACCGGGATGCCGACCTTGCGGAACATCTCCAGGCCCTTGCGCGCGTCCAGCAGGGCGATGTCCTGCGGCGTGGTGACGATCACCGAGCCGGCCACCGGCACCTTCTGCGACAGCGAGAGCTGGATGTCGCCGGTGCCCGGCGGCATGTCCACCACCAGGTAGTCGAGCTGGTCCCACACGGTTTCGGTGAGCAGCTGCCACAGCGCCTGCGTCGCCATCGGCCCGCGCCAGATGGTCGGCTGCGAATCCGACGACATCAGGAAGCCGATCGACATGGCCTGCAGGCCATGCGCGCGGATCGGGTTCATGCGCCGGCCGTCCGGCGAAGTCGGCTTGTCGTGGCTGCCGAGCATCAGCGGCTGGCTCGGCCCGTACAGGTCGGCGTCGAGGATGCCCACCCGCGCGCCTTCCACCTGCAGCGCCAGCGCCAGGTTCACCGCCACCGTGGACTTGCCCACGCCGCCCTTGCCCGAGGCGACGGCCAGGATGTTCTTGACTCCCGGCAGCGACTGCAGGTCTTTCTGCACGGCGCCCGCGCCGATGCTCCAGTCCACGTCGACCGTCACCTCGCCGGCGACCGGCGCCAGGTGCGCACGCAGCGCCGCCGCCAGCGCCGCCCGGTAGCCCGCGGCCGGAAAGCCGAGCGTGACCCGCAGGCGGCTGCCGGAGACGCTCAGGCCGACGCGGGCCTCGCCCAGGGTCTTGCCGATGAGGGGATCGTGGTATTGGCTGGCGGCGGCCAGGAGTGCCTGCGGATCGGACATCGTCGGTGCGTTTGTTCGAAATGCCAGCCATGCGCTGGGCGGGAGGCGACTATGCCGCGCACCCGGCCGGCGTGCAACCGCCCTATGCGATAATTGCGCCCACCTCCAGCTGCGAAAATTCCGATGTCCGCCGCGAAAACCCTGCTGGTTTCCAACGCCCTGCCCTATGCCAACGGGCCCTTGCACCTGGGCCACCTGGTCGGCTACATCCAGGCCGACGTGTGGGTGCGGTTCCAGCGCATGTGCGGCAACGCCGTCACCTACGTCTGCGCCGACGACGCCCACGGCACGCCGATCATGCTCGCCGCCGAGAAAGCCGGCGTCAGCCCGGAAGCCTTCATCGCCCCGATCAAGGCCAGCCACGAGCGCGACTTCCGCGATTTCGGCGTCCACTTCGACAACTACCATTCCACGCATTCGCCGGAAAACCGCGAGCTTTCCGAGTTCTTCTTCGGCACCCTGCGCCGCAACGGCTACATCGGCGAGGGCGAAGTGGAGCAGGCCTACGATCCGGTCAAGGGCATGTTCCTGCCGGACCGCTACATCAAGGGCGCCTGCCCGAACTGCGGCACCGCCGACCAGTACGGCGACAACTGCGAGAACTGCGGCGCCACCTATTCGCCGCGCGAGCTGAAAAACCCGTTCTCGGTGCTGTCCGGCGCGGCGCCGCAGTGGAAGCCCTCGCGCCACTTCTTCTTCGCCCTGTCCCGGCTGCAACACTTCGTGGCCGCCTGGCTGGACGGCGCGAGCGTGCACGAAGGCGTGAAGGCCAAGCTGCGCGAATGGCTCGACGCCGGCCTGAAGGACTGGGACATCACCCGCGACGCGCCGTATTTCGGCTTCGAGATCCCCGGCGAGCCGGGCAAGTACTTCTACGTCTGGCTGGACGCGCCGATCGGCTACTTCGCCAGCCTGCTCAACCTGCTGGGCGGCGACCGCGCCAGGTTCGACGCCTTCGTCGGGAAAGATTCAGCAGCCGAGATGTGGCACTTCATCGGCAAGGACATCATCAATTTCCACGGCCTGTTCTGGCCGGCCATGCTGCACGGCAGCGGCCTGCGCACGCCCACCGGCCTGTCCGTCAACGGCTACCTCACCGTGGACGGCGCCAAGATGAGCAAGTCGCGCGGCACCTTCATCCAGGCCCGCACCTACCTGGACTGCGGCCTCAACCCGGAATACCTGCGCTACTACTTCGCCGCCAAGCTCGGCCCGGGCGTGGACGACCTGGACCTGAACCTCGAGGACTTCGTCGCCCGCGTCAACAGCGACCTGGTCGGCAAGTACGTCAACATCGCCAGCCGCTGCGCCGGCTTCGTCGAAAAACGCTTCGGCGGGCGGCTGGCCGACGAGGCGCTGGTGCGCAACTTCCACCCCGAGGGCCTGGCGCAGCTGGAGGCGGCGGCCGAAGACGCGCTGTTCGTCCGGCGCGCCTACGATGCGCGCGATTACGCCAACGCGCTGCGCACGGCGATGAAGCTGGCCGACAACGTCAACGAGCGCATCCAGGCCGATGCACCCTGGCTGCTGGCGCGGGATGCATCGAAAGATGCCCGGCTGCACGCGGTGTGCACCACCTACCTCAACTTCTTCGCGCTGCTGACGCTGTTCCTGAAGCCGGTGCTGCCCAAGCTGGCCGCCGAGGCCGAGCGCTTCCTCGGCATCGGGCCGCTGGCCTGGGCACACGCCGGCCGCCGGCTGTTCGACCACCAAATCCAGCCTTACCAGCCGCTGCTGACGCGGGTGGATCCGGCGAACGTCAAGGCAATGGTCGAAGCGTCCAAGGAGGATTTGGCGCCGAGTGCGAAGCCGGCCGCCCCCTCCCCTCAATCTGCTCCCTCAAAGGGTGGGGAAGCAAAAGCCAAGACGCCGCCAACCGGTGCATCCCCTGCCCCGCCTGCGGGGCAGGGGCAGGGAGAGGGCGGCGCCTCCCCGATCAGCATCGAGGACTTCGGCAAGATCGAGCTGCGCATCGCCCGCATCGAAAAAGCCGAGAGCGTGGAAGGCGCCGACAAGCTGCTCAAACTCAGCCTCGACCTCGGCGAACTCGGCAAACGGCAGGTCTTCGCCGGCATCAAGTCCCAGTATCCGCCCGAATCGCTGGTCGGCCGGCTCACCGTGGTGGTCGCCAACCTGGCGCCGCGCAAGATGCGCTTCGGCCTGTCCGAGGGCATGGTGCTGGCCGCCAGCCACGCCGACGGCAAGCCGTTCCTGCTGTCGCCCGACAGCGGCGCCGAGCCGGGCATGCGGGTCAAGTGAGCCTGCCGGGCGCAGCGGGCCCGCCGTAATGGATCAGATCGGCGCCGACGCGATCGACGCGCTGCTGCCGCAGACGCAATGCACGCGCTGCGGCTACGACGGCTGCCGGCCGTACGCGCAGGCCATCGCCGGCGGCACGGCGGAAATCAACCAGTGCCCGCCGGGCGGCCAGGCCACGATCCAGGCCCTGGCGCAGCTGCTCGGGCGCCCGGCCCTGCCGCTGAACCCCGCCAACGGTGCCGAGGCTCCGCCGGCGATCGCATCCATCGACGAGCAGCGCTGCATCGGCTGCTTCAAGTGCGTGGCGGCTTGCCCGGTGGACGCCATCGTCGGCGCGCGGCATTTCATGCACACCGTGATCGCCGCCGAATGCAGCGGTTGCGAGCTGTGTGTGGCGCCGTGCCCGGTGGACTGCATCGCCCTGCTGCCGCGGCCGGCCGAATTGCCGGCGCCGGCGGCGCTGGCCGGCTTCTGGCGCGGGCGCCATGCCGCCCGCCAGCAGCGCCTGCGGCGCCAGGCGCAGGCGCGCGCCGCGGCGCGGCAGGCGCGCCCGCCCTCGCTGCCGGAGCAGGCCCAGGCCTTCGACATCGCCGCCGCCCTCGCCCGCGCCCGCGCGCGCCGTCCCGCTTCCCCAGGCCGGCAGTGAAGCCCGCAAGCATCGCCGAGCTGTACCGGCGGCTGGCCGCGCTGGACCCGGAGCCGCGCAGCGAGCTGGCCTATTCCACGCCCTTCGAGCTGCTCTGCGCCGTGGTGCTGTCGGCGCAGGCCACCGATGTCGGCGTCAACAAGGCCACCGCCAGGCTCTACCCGGTCGCCAACACGCCGCAGCAGATCCTGGCGCTGGGCGAAGCCGGCCTGCGCGAATACATCCGCACCATCGGCCTGTACCAGACCAAGGCGAAGCACCTGATCCGGCTGGCACAGCTGCTGCTGGAACGCCACGGCGGCGAAGTGCCGCGCGAGCGCGCCGCGCTGGAAGCGCTGCCCGGCGTGGGCCGCAAGACCGCCAGCGTGGTGCTCAACGTCGCCTTCGGCGAACCGGCCATCGCGGTGGACACCCACATTTTCCGCGTCGCCAACCGCACCGGGCTGGCGCCCGGCAAGACGCCGGACCAGGTGTCGGCGCGGCTGGAGAAGATCACGCCGGCGCAATACCGGCTGCACGCGCACCACTGGCTGATCCTGCACGGCCGCTACGTCTGCAAGGCGCGGCGGCCGGAATGCTGGCGCTGCCCGATCGCCGACCTGTGCCGCTACCGGCCGAAGACACCGGCCGCCGGGCCTGCACCGGCTGCCGGCACGCTGCGCGGTCGGCCGCCGGCGCGGACACGGGCGGCACGCGCGCAATAGAGCGCATGTGCACACGGTCATTGTTAACACAGGCTTAGGGCCTGTTCACGCTACTTGGGTCGCTGCGACGGAGGTCATTTTTGCCCAGCGCAAGGAGAGAGGCGCGTGGCATGGTCATTCCATGCGAGTGCCGATCGACGCGGCGATGGGCAAAGAGCGGCCCCGACTCGGAGCGTGCGACAGCACGGTGGAGCGGGAGGGGCCGCCGCGGCGGCTCCCGCACCCACTGCTGCGCAGGCACCGTGTCGCCGCCGCCCCCGTCCTTTCGGGTTGCGCCCCCCGTTGTCTATTGGTGGGCGCGCCCGGCTGCGTTGCTCGTCGCTCATTTGGAATAACCAAACCACGCTCCTCGCGCCTTGCCGGGCACAATTTTGGGCGGCAACGCAGCGACCCAAGTAGCGTGAACAGGCCCTAGTCCGCGACAATCCGCCGATGCACGACGGTTCCTCGCCCACTGTTCCCGCCTGGCAGCGCGCCGCTTACGTCACGCGCCCGCAGGAGCTGCTGGCGCAGCTCCAGTTGGACCCGGCGCTGCCGGGACTGGAGCTGGCGCGCTGCCGCGATTTCCCGCTGCGCGTGCCGCAGGGTTTCGTCGCCCGCATGCGCAAGGGCGACCCGCAGGACCCGCTGTTCCTGCAGGTGTGGCCGGGCGCGGCGGAAAGCGTCGAGCGCCCCGGCTTCGCGCCCGACGCGGTCGGCGACCTCGCCGCGCTGCGCCCGGGCGGCGTGGTGCACAAGTACCAGGGCCGGGTGCTGCTGCTTGCCACCGGCGCCTGCGCCGTGCACTGCCGCTACTGCTTCCGTCGGCATTTCCCCTACGCCGAAGCGCTGGCCGCGCGCAACCACTGGCAGGAGGCGCTGGCGCAGATCGCCGCGGACCCGTCGGTCAGCGAGGTGATCCTTTCCGGCGGCGACCCGCTGTCGCTGAGCGACGAGCGGCTGGCCGGCCTCACCCGCGGCCTGGCCGGACTGCCGCAGGTGCGGCGGCTGCGGCTGCATACCCGCACGGCGGTGGTGCTGCCCGAGCGCGTCGATGCGGGATTCCTGGCCTGGCTGGCGGGTGTGCGGCTGCCGGTGACCGTGGTGCTGCATGTCAATCACCCCAACGAACTCGACGGCGCGGCGGCCGGGGCGATCGCCCGCCTGCGCGGCGCCGGCGCCACCCTGCTGGCGCAGTCGGTCCTGCTCAAAGGCGTCAACGATACGACGGACGTGCTGGAAGCGCTGTCCGAGCGGCTTTTTGCCTGTGGGGTTTTGCCCTACTATCTGCATTTACTCGACCGGGTCCGGGGAGCCGGGCACTTCGAAGTGAGCCAAAGCGCCGCCATCCAGCTGATGCAGGATCTATCGTCCCGACTGCCAGGGTATCTCGTGCCCAGGCTCGCCCGCGAAGTGCCGGGCGCGCCGGGCAAGCAGCTGTTGTCATGGTAGCGGGCAAGCCGGTCACGCTGCTCCCCACCGCGCTGATCGGCGAGGCCTCCGGCATCGTGCTGGTGGTGAGCGGTGCCGAGGAAGTCTCCAAGCGCATCGAAAGCCACATGCGCAACGCCGGCCACCCGCTGCGCGCGGCCTGGGTCAACGACCTGGAAGACCTGGAGGACGTGCTGCGCCGCAATCCGCCGGACGTGGTGCTGTGCGAAGTCAGCTGCGGCAGCGCGCCGCCGGAAAAAGTCGTCCCGCTGTGCGCCGAGCTGCGTCCGGACCTGCCGGTGCTGCTGATCGACGAGCAATATGCGCTGGAACTGGCGGTGACGGCGCTGGACATGGGGGCGCAGGACCACGCCGCCTACGGCGAACCCGCGCAGCTCAGGCACCTGGAGCTGGCGGTGCTGCGCGAGTTCGTCAAGCACCACAGCCTGCGCAACCTGCGGCTGACCCGGCAGCAGCTGGCCGACTTCGAGTCGCGCCACCAGCAGCTCACCGAAGGCACCGGCGACGCCGTCGCCCACGTGCAGGAAGGCATCCTGGCCAGCGCCAACCTGGCGTTCACCCACCTGCTGGGCTACGACAGCCCGGCGGAAATCGCCGGCCAGCCGCTGATCGACCTGGTGGCGCCGGACCAGCAGGTCAAGGTCAAGGAGCGCCTGCGCGCGGTGCTCAAGGGCAAGCACAACGGCGAGCCGCTGGAGCTCGTGCTGGCCGGGCGCAAGGGCCAGGTGCACGTCAAGGCCCAGCTCATCCTCGGCTCGCAGGACGGCGAGAGCGTGATCGAGCTGCTGATCCGCGCCGAGGGCGGCAAGGATCCTGCTGCCGCCAAGCATCCTTCGATCCACGGCCGGCGCGAATTCGCCGCCGCCCTGGCCGAAGCGCCGGCGGATCCCAAGCTGTCGCGCACCGGCATGCTGCTGCGCATCGACGCGTTCGAGGGCCTGGAGCAGCGCGTCGGCCACGTCGACGCCCAGGAGATCATCGGCGAGCTGGCGGCGCTGGTGCACAGCCGGCTGGGGCCGCAGGACCAGTCGTTCATGTTCTCCGCCGACGAGGTGGCGCTGCTGCTGATCCGGCCCAACGCCAACGAGGCCGAGCAGTTCGGCGAGTTCCTGCGCAAGGAGGTCGGCGGCCACATCTTCACCACGGCGCGCCACGAAGCCCACGTCACGGTGAGCATCGCGGTGTTCCCGATGGGCGGGCCCGAGTCGGTGGACGACGTGCTGAGGCAGCTCGCCGACGAGGTGCGCCGCGTCTCCGACAAGGGCGGCAACCAGGTGGTGGCGCTGGGCGCCACCGCCAAGGCCAACCAGGCCGAGCGCGAGGAAGCGCGCCGCGCCGCCCAGGTCAAGAAGGCGGTGGAGGAAAACCGCCTGAAGCTCGCCTACCAGTCGATCGCCAGCCTCGAGGGCGAGTCGCGCAGCCACTTCGACGTGCTGGTGCGCATGCTCGACGAATCCGGCAAGGAGCTGCACGCCAGCGAGTTCCTGCCGGCGGCGCAGAAGTTCAACCTGATGCGCCTGATCGACCGCTGGGTCATCACCCGCGCCCTCACCGTCATCGCCAAGCGCGCCGCCGCCAAGGAAGCCTCGGTGCTGTTCGTCAAGATCTCCGAGGACACGCTGCGCGACTGCGACACCTTCCTGGCCTGGCTCAAGGCGCAGGTGCAGTCGCAGCCGCTGAAGAGCGACGAGATCGTCTTCGAGATCCAGGAGGCCTCGGTGCAGAACCACGTGCGCAAGGCCAAGACCCTGACCCAGGGCCTGCGCGCGATGGGCGCTGGCCTGGCGCTGGAGCACTTCGGCGTGGGCGCCAACTCGGCCCAGCTGCTGGACCACATCCCGGCGAACTTCGTGAAGTTCCATCCCAACTTCACGCAGAAGTTCAACGACAAGGACTACCAGAAGCGCCTCAACGACCTGGTCGAGGCGGCCAAGCAGCGCGGCCTCAAGACCATCGTCTCGCACGTCGAGGACGCCCACGTCATGGCGCGCCTGTGGCAGATGGGCGTGAACTTCATCCAGGGCTACCACATCCAGGAGCCCGAAGTGGTGCTGCTCGCCAGCGACGTCTCTTCCGGTCGCGGCTGATCGCCGCAACCGGCGACCGGCGCGCCTACGCACCCGCCATCCACATGCGCGTCCTGCTCGTCGAGGATGACCGCATGATCGCCGACGGCTTGCGCACCGCGCTGCGGCAGGACGGCCACGCGGTGGACCACGTCGCCGACGCGCGCAGCGCCGAGCAGGCGCTGCGCGGCGGCGGCTTCGACCTGGTGCTGCTGGACCTCGGCCTGCCGCAGGGCGACGGCCTCGAGGTGCTGCGCGGCATGCGGGCGCTGCACGACGCCACCCCGGTGATCGTCGTCACCGCGCGCGACGACGTGCGCAGCCGCATCGCCGGGCTCGACGCCGGCGCCGACGACTACGTGCTCAAGCCGTTCGACCTGGACGAGCTGTCGGCGCGCATCCGCTCGGTGCTGCGCCGCCGCGGCGGGCGCGGCGAGCCGGTGATCGAGCACCGCGGCATCCGCCTGAACCCGGCCACCCGCGAAGTCTGGCGCGACGGCGAGCCGGTGACGCTGTCCGGGCGCGAGTACGCGGTGCTCGAAGCCTTGCTGCAGCGCCCGGGCGCGGTGCTGTCGCGCGCGCAGCTGGAAGACCGGCTGTACGGCTGGGACGAGGAGATCGGCAGCAACGCGGTGGAGGTGTACGTGCACGCGCTGCGCCGCAAGCTCGGCAGCGACGCCATCCGCACCATGCGCGGCGTGGGCTACTTCGTGCCGAAGGACGCATGACCTCGATCCGCGCGCGGCTGATCGCCGGGCTGCTGGCTCTGGCAGCGGTGGTGCTGCTGCTGAGCGTCACGCTGACCTACCGCCGCATCCTCGAGGAAACCTCCGGCCTGTTCGACTACCAGCTGCGCCAGATGGCGCTGTCGCTGCGCGACCAGGCCTCGATGGCGCCGACCCTGGACCTGCCGCCGCAGGGCGAGGACGCCGACTTCGTCATCCAGATCTGGAACCCGTTCGGCACCCGCGTCTACCTGTCGCGGCCGGGCCTGCCGATGCTGGACCGCGCGGTGCTCGGCTACTCCGACCTCAGCCTGCAGGGGCAGCGCTGGCGCGCCTATGCGCTGCAGACCGACTACGGCGTGATCCAGGTGGCGCAGCCCTGGCGCGTGCGCGAGCAGCTCGCGCGCGCCGCCGCGCTACGCTCGGTGTATCCCCTGCTGCTGTTCCTGCCGCTGATGGCCATCGCCATCGGCTGGACCGTCGGGCGCGGGCTGGCGCCATTGTCGCGGGTGGCGCGCGAGGTGCAGCAGCGCGACGCCTACAGCCTCAAGCCGATCCAGGCGCCGGCGCTGCCGCGCGAGATCTCGCCGCTGGTCAACGAGCTCAACCGCCTGCTGGCGCGGCTGTCGGCGGCGTTCGAGACCCAGCGCGCGTTCGTGGCCGACGCCGCCCACGAACTGCGTTCGCCGCTCACCGCGCTGCGCCTGCAGGTGCAGCTGCTGCAGCGCGCGCCGGACGAGGCCGCCCGGCGCACCGCCACCGAGCAGCTCGGCCAGGCGATCGACCGCGCGATCCACCTGGCCACGCAGCTGCTGACCCTGGCGCGCAGCGAATCCGACACCGCCGCCGGCGTCGCGGCGGTGGAGCTGGAGACGGCGGCGCGCGAGGGCGCGGCCGACACCGCGCCGCTGGCCGTGCACAAGCAGATCGACCTGGCGCTCGACGCCGAGCCCGGCGTGCAGGTGCGCGGCGACGCCGCTGCCCTGCGCATCCTGGCGCGCAACCTGATCGACAACGCGGTGCGCTACACGCCGCCCGGCGGCCGCGTGCACGTGCGCATCGCGCGCGCCGCCGACGGCGCCGCGACGCTGCGCGTGGAGGACTCCGGCCCGGGCATCCCGCCGTCGGAGCGGGAACGCATCTTCGACCGCTTCTACCGCCGCTCCGGCGCGCCCGACGGCGGCAGCGGCCTGGGGCTGGCGATCGTGCGCGCCATCGCCGAGCGCCACGGCGCCGCCATCGGTCTGGACCAGGCGCCGGGCGGCGGCCTTGCGGTCACAGTGCGATTTGCGTCACAGCCGGACCCCGGACCGGACCACGGACCGCGCCAATCTTAAGCCAGGTTTAAGCCGGCCTCTCCAAGCTTCACCTCACGCGAATCGACGCGACCCACGCAAGCTTCAAGGAGACCCGCAATGCAGATCACGAAGACCACCATGGCCCTGGCCGCAGCCGGGCTGTTCGCTGCCGGCGCCGCCGGCGGACTCGGCGCCACCGCCTTGCTGGGCAGCAATGCGCTGGCCTCGCAAGCCGCCGCCACGGTCGCCGCCCCGGCGGCACCGAGCGGCCCGATCACCCTGGGCACCGCACCCAACTATCGCGCCATCGTCGCCCAGAACAGCGGGGCGGTGGTCGGCATCACCGCCGACGGCACCACGCCGGTGGCCGACCACCAGGACCCGCAGGAAGGCCCCGGCGGTCCTGGCGGCCCCGGCGGCCAGGGCGAGGACCCGCAGGACAACCCGTTCTCGCACTTCTTCCGCGGCCTGCCGATGCCGCCCCCGCAAGGCCGCGCGCCGACGCGCGGCCTCGGCTCCGGCTTCATCGTCACCGCCGACGGCCTGATCCTGACCAACGCGCACGTGGTGCACAACGCCCAGCGCGTCAGCGTGAAGCTGCAGGACCATCGCGAATTCAAGGCCCGGGTGCTGGGCGTGGATCCGGTCACCGACATCGCCGTGCTCAAGATCGACGCGCACGACCTGCCGGTGGTGCGCCCCGGCAACAGCGCCTCGCTGGCGGTGGGCGACTACGTGCTGGCCATCGGCGCGCCCTACGGCTTCGAGGAAAGCGCCACCGCCGGCATCGTCAGCGCCAAGGGCCGCTCGCTGCCGGGCGACTCCTACGTGCCGTTCATCCAGACCGACGTGGCGGTGAACCCCGGCAACTCCGGCGGCCCGCTGTTCGACTCCAGCGGCGCGGTGGTCGGCATCAACTCGCAGATCTACTCCAACACCGGCGGCTACGAGGGCCTGTCCTTCGCCATCCCGATCGACGTGGCGCTGCACATCAAGGACCAGATCGTCGCGCACGGCAAGGTCGAACATGCGCGCCTGGGCATCACCATCCAGCCGATCGACCAGGCCCTGGCCAAGTCGTTCAAGCTCGAGCTGCCGGCCGGCGCCCTGGTGTCGAAGGTCAACCCGGACAGCGCCGCGGCGCGTGCCGGCATCAAGCCCGGCGACGTCATCCTCAAGTACGACGGCGAGCCGCTGACCGACTCCGGCCAGCTGTCGGCGCGCGTCGGCATGGCGCAGCCCGGCGACACCGTCAAGCTCGACATCTGGCGCGACGGCAAGCCGATGAAGATCGAGGCCAAGCTCGGCACCTATGACCAGGTGGCGTCCGCCGACGAGCCGTCGGCCGGCGAGCCGCACGGCAAGCTGGGCCTGGCGGTGCGGCCGCTCAGCCCCGACGAGAAGCAGGCGTCCGGCATTTCCGGCGGCCTGCTGGTGGAGCAGTCCACCGGGCCGGCCGAGCAGGCCGGCATCCAGCCGGGCGACGTGGTGATCGCGGTGGACGGCAAGCCGGTCAACAGCGCCGACGACATCAGCCGCATCATCGGCAAGCAGGACGGCACCGTGGCGCTGTTGATCCAGCGCGGCGAGTCGCGCATCTTCGTGCCGGTGGACCTGGGCTGATCGGCGCGGGCGCGGGGGCGCTGCCCCCGCCGCCCGGAGGCGGAATTGCGCGGACGAGGGGGACGGCCCAGCCGTCCCCCTTTTTTTGCCCGCCAGGCAATCCGCGCCCACAGCGTCAATCGCCGGATGCCGCACCGCGGCCCGGGTGGCTTGTCATTCAAGTGAAATCCCGCGGTCATCCGGCGCGGGCATGATCCGCGCCGGGGGCAGGATCGCCCCCGCACAATCGGAGATCAAGGAATGATCAAGCAATGCCTTTGGAAAAGGCTGCCG
>JADHNH010000090.1 GCA_016779605.1 Nevskia sp.
ATGGCGCAGAGCAGCAAGGCCACTGGCTTGTGGTCCTCCGCTGCGCCGATCAGCACTTGCTGCACGTGGTCCGCAAAGGCCTCCCTGGTCATCAAGCCGGTGATTTCGTCGATGCCGCGTTCTCGCGCACCAATTGCGCGCATCTGCGCGTCTTCTGTGATATTGGCATGGATCGACAGGAAGTGCGTGATGTACCCGCCGTGCCGCACCGGCGTAATGGTCTGCCGAACGATCACTTCGCGGCCGTCGGCGCCACGATCCACCGTTTCGCCCGACCAAGCCCTGCCGCTGCGCAGCGCGGTCCAGAGGGCTCGATAGTAGCGTTGGCCATGAACACCGGATTTGATCAGCCTTGGTTTAGCCCCAAGCGCTTCCTGCTCGGTGCGTCCGTAGGTTTCGGTGAAAGCCCTGTTCACCCAGACGATAGCACCCTCGGTGTCGGTGATGAATGCCGGCGTTGCAGCCCCAGTTAGCGCCTCAGCCACCAAACGTTGACCGGCAGGCAAGCTCCCGGACGCCAACCGATTTTGGAACCACGGTAGCCACTGGCGCAGAAACGACGCCGCGACCATCTCGCTAAGATCGTTGACGCCATCGGCAAACATCTCGAACACGTAGCGACGGCCAGGTAATGCGAGCGGCCATGCCTGTACGCTATGTACGCCGGAGTGCTCCAATGCGGTCTTCCAGGGAGAGGGGGGCGCCGAATCGACGCAGGTCAGAATTGGCGCCCCCTCCCGTACGGCGCGCAGGGCCGGATCCGTGGCCGGCCCAAGGACCTCAGGGCTAGCCGCCCCACGTTGCGTGCCATCCGTGACAGCCTGATCGCCGATGCACGTTTCCTCTTGTAGGCCATCGTCCTGCAGCAACAGCACGCGCACCGCACGCAGTTGCAAAGCGACGTGCAGCATCGAAGCAATGCTGTGCATGATGCTGGATAGGGACGCGCCCCGATTGAAGTCTTCTTGCGCAAGTGTCAGGCATTTACAGGCCTGTACATCCAACTCGGCGTCGTCCGCCGCGTGTACGACCAGTAGACCTTCGTACGGCCGGTCTGGGCAGTCGGCGACTAACCAGTGCACGTACCGGCGCAGGCGATTCGGCATGCGCAGCCAACCGGTGCCGGTAGTCGCTGGCATGAACTCGACGCCAGGTAAAAGCCCAGCAACCGGGCAACCGATCAGCGCATCTTGCTCGGCAAGACCGAGGAGTTCACGGCCAGCCGCATTCGCTGCGAGTACGACGCCACTTTGCAGGTTAATCGAAAATGCAGGCAGACTCACGGTACTGCCCCTCAATATAGAACTCCTCCGCAGAGAGTTTCACCCCTCGGCCCAAAAGTTTCATTGACATAGGTCAAAAGCGCTGGTGGCCTCAGAGTGAGGCTGCTGGGGAAGCGGCGATTTGGCGCACCGCCGCATTGCTGGATGCGCGTAGAGAACTTTTGAGCTTGCCCGGAAATTCCGGATACCAAACGGCGACGCAGGCCTTCATGCCGCCAGTTGCTGCTGCTGATTCAGCCAAGCCGAATGGAACTCGGCCGGGCTGAGATAACCCAACGCGGAGTGGCGGCGTCTCCGGTTGTAAAACAGCTCGATGTATTCGAAGGTGTCCTGGCGGGCCTGGGCGCGCGTGGCGTAGCGGGCATGATGGGTGCGCTCGTTCTTCAAGCTGTTGAAGAAGCTCTCGGTCACCGCGTTGTCCCAGCAGTTGCCCTTGCGGCTCATCGAGGCGGTCATGCCGTACCGCCGGAGCAGGTACTGATAGTCATGACTGCAGTACTGGCTGCCGCGGTCGCTGTGGTGGATCAGGCCGGGCGGCGGACGCCGGCGGAACCAGGCCATGCGCAAGGCGTCGATCACCAGCTCGCGCGTCATGCGCTGGCTCATGGCCCAGCCCACCACCATGCGGGTGTACAGGTCCAGCACGACCGCCAGGTAGAGCCAGCCCTCCGCCGTCGGGATGTAGGTGATGTCGGCGGTGTAGATCAGATCCGGGCGGCAGGTCCGGAACTGCTGATCCAGCAGGTTGGGGGCGACCGGGAAGTTGTGCCGGGAATCCGTGGTGGCCTTATAGCGACGCTTGTGCCGCCCCCGGATGCCATGCTCCTGCATCAGCCTGCGGACGCGCTCCTTGCTCGCCGGGTAATCCCGATCCCGCAGTTCCCGCCAGATTCGGGGCGCGCCGTAGGCGCCCTTGGTTTGCGCATGGATGGCCCGAATCAGCGCCAGCAGGGCCCGGTCGGACAGCCGGCTGTGCCGGTCGCCGCCGCCCTTCCAGTCGGCGTAGCCGCTCGGACTGACCCCCAGCGCGGTGCACATGGCCTCCAGCGGGTAGGAGCCGCGCTCGCTGTCCATCCAGGCGTACTTCACAGCGACTCCTTGGCAAAGTACGCCGCGGCTTTTTTTAGGATCTCGTTCTCCATCCTCAGCCGCGCCAGCTCCGCGCGCATCCGCGACAGATCCATCTGCTCGGTGGTGACCTTCGGCGCCGTCCCCGCAGCCAGCTTGCCGTCGCGCTCGGCATTGCGCCAGTTGAGCAGGGTGTTCTCGGTGATCCCCAACTGCTGGGCCACCTCGCTCGGCCGCATGCCCTCCTTCACCAGCCGCACCGCTTCCAGCTTGAATTCCAGTGTGTATTTCTGTCTCGGCAACCGCTTCATCTTCAACCTCCGGTAACGTATTGTGCTACGTCACCGTCGGTATCCGGAAATTTGGGGAAGCTCACTTTCGATCCAGCCGGTCAGAATGTCCGTTGGTGCATAAATAGCGAAGGCTTCGATTAGGAGCCTTCCAGTGACAATGAGAATGACGTACGCAGTTACCTACCGATGAAGCGCGGCTTCGTCTACATGGCGGTGGTGCCGGACCGGGCCACGCGCAGAATCCTCTCGTTCCGGCTGTTTAACGGGCTGACGGCGGACTTCCGCATCGAGTCGGTCGAGGAGGCCATCGCCCGCCACGGCAGGCCCGAGATCTTCAACACCGACCAGGGCAGCCGGCTCACCAGTGCCGACTTCGTCAAGCTGATCCGGGAATCCCCGTCGTTGTGAACACGACGAACAGCAAGTCGCCCCCGGGCGGCCCTGGCAACAGCCGCCGGCGCTGTGGCGGTTCTGGCCAAGCCTTTTTCGGGCGACGAGTTCAAAAAGACCGTGGAACGGGCAGCCGCCGCCTGAGCACGACTCGAGCGGCAAGCAATGCCTTGTAGTTCCGGCAAGTGGCGTACACTCAGCCACAAACGTCGACTCGGAACGGATTCTCCCTGGCGTTTTCATACGACATCGGCTTGGTGGTGATGTCCGTCGTCGTGGCGATGACGGCGTCCTATGCTGCGCTCGACCTAGCTGGCCGCGTCGCCACGTCGGAGAGGCGCGGCGTCCGCTGGTGGCTGGTCGGAGGGGCCGCCGCCATGGGCATCTGGTCCATGCACTTCATCGGCATGATCGCGGTGAAAATGCCCATCCAGTTGGGCTACGACCCGCTGCTCACGCTGGCTTCGCTGCTGATCGCCGTGGTCACCCGAAGGATATCTCGGCGTGGCCATCCGAGACTGCCCGAACTTCTTCACCATCTATGGCCCCAACTCGAACGTGGCGCATGGGGGCAGCGCGCTGTTCATTGCCGAATGCCAGACGCATTACATCATCCGTTGTATGCAAATGATGTTCGAGCGCGGCTGGTCACGCATCGAGGTGGAGCGCAGGGCACACGACGCCTACAACGCGGCCGTGCAGGAGGAGTTGAGCCACTATCTCTGGAGCCATCCGACCGTCAACAGCTGGTACAAGAACAGCGATGGTAAGGTCACTACCAATTTGCCGTGGCGCTTGGTCGACTACTGGCTTCGCTCGCGCGAGCCGGAGCCAGAGCACTTTGTTGGCCGATAACCGACACGGTAGCACCGGACCAAAGGCACAGCCGGAAAGCTCCGGCCTTATTGATCCGGCCAATAGACATCAGACTCAAGCGGCGTAAGGAACGGGTTTGTCCTGAAAGTATTTCTGGACGCAAGGCGGCGACTTCTGCAGCTTGCGCATATGGCAGATGGTGACTTTCTTGAGCTATGCTTTTGAGCGTGCCGGCGCTTTTGAAGTCACGGCCGCCTTCAGATCGGCGTTCAAGCACTCGTCGGGATTCAGTTCCGGACTGTACGAAGGCAGGTAAAACACTTCGATTTGATCGACATGCTCAGCCAGCCATTGCTTGACGATGCGGCCGTGATGGACCTTGAGCCTGCCTGGCCGCCGCCCCGCTTGCCGACGAGCCAGCCACACCGCCGGCCGACGCCAACATGATGGGCCACTCCCCGGCGTCGAAAAAGCACATCAAGATGAATGAGACGCTTACCAACGGCAGCCAGGCTCCGGCCGCGCCGAGCGCTCCGGACAACGGCATGGGGCACTCGCCGGCGTCCAAGGAGCACGTGAGATGAACCAGACCTCGAACACCACGAGCAAGGCTGCGGAAGCCCCCGCTTCCCCGGACAACGGCATGGGTCATTCCCCGGCGGGCAAGGAGCACGTCATGATGAAGCACAAGCACCACAAGGCGCACAACAGCACCGCGGCCAAGCCGACCCAACCCGGCTAGACTTGGTTTTGGCCACACCGCCGGGAGGCTCTTGACCCTGGAGTCCAGTCCATGGTCTAGGCTATAGCCCGACGCACAACACAGGAGTACGCGGTGCTGCTCGAAACAGTAACCATGTCTGCGCCATATCCCGGACTACGGAGACCTGATTCCGCGGCCCTTGTGTTCCGGCGGCAGTGGATTGACACTTGCAGGGCATGAAATCCTTGCGTGCCATCGTGGTGTTGCTGGTCAGCCTCGCCGTGCCTTACTCGGCGACGGCATCGATGCTGCTCACTCTGCATTGCCATCACGATGGCCTCGGCGCGCTGGTCGATGCAATGGCGCAAGCGGCTCCGCACTGTCATGACGGAATGGAGGCGCGCAGCGGCACGCATGAAGCGGCACCTGCGACGCCGCATCACGGCTGCGACTGCTCCGTGAAATGTCAGTGCCAGCATCTCTGCGCCACCAATGGCGTCACCCTGGCCGTCAACGTCCTGCACAGCCCGAATTTCGATTCACGGCACGCGGCGGATACCGAACTTCCCCGCGCATTTATTCCCGCCGTGCAACGCGGCACCCCGCTCCGACCTCCCATCGACCGGCCGTCAAGCGCCGCCTGATGGTGCTGCCGCGCGCCGCGCGGCGGCCTATTGCATTCGAGTGCGAAACGTCTCCGCGCCCGCGGCGGGCGACGCTGGTCCTTTCCTCGTTGACGACGATTCCGGTTCGACGGAGCTGATTCCCATGCAAAGTTTCCTGCGTTCAATGCTGTTCGTCAGTGTGCTGGCGGCGCCATCGATGGCGCTCGCCCATCAAGGCCATACCGATGCCACCGGTGCCGCCCAAGCCGAAGAGTTCTGGTTCGGACATCCCGGCAAATCCGCGGCGATCACCCGCACCGTGAAAATCGAGGCGCGCGATATTTCGTTTGCCCCCGCCGCATTGACGGTGAAAGTGGGCGAAACCGTGAGGTTCGAGGTCACCAACACTGGCCGGCTCGATCACGAGTTCATGATCGGCGATGCCAACGAGCAGGGCGAGCACGACAAGGAAATGGCCGCGATGCCCGGCATGGCGATGGACGACCCCAACGGCGTCAGCGTCCCAGCCGGCAAGACCGCCACGCTGATCTGGACCTTCACCAAGACCGGAGCGCTGCAATACGGCTGCCACGTGCCGGGCCACTACGCAGCGGGCATGGTTGGCCAGTTGACCGTCCAATGAGCGCCGCGCCAACCGCGAGTCCCGCACCCAGGGAACGAGTCTCTGCTGGGGGACCTCGCCTTGCAGCCTGGTTGTTGGCGCTCGCCGGCACTGCGGCGCTGCCAGCAATGGCCGCGGACGCTGGCGGTACGTCCTTCACGCTGGCGCAATTGATCGCCGCCGCGCAGCGCGACAACAAGGAGCTGCAGGCCGCGCGCTATGCCGTGGATATCGGTCGCGCCCGGTTGGTGGACGCAGGCTTGATGCCCAATCCGCGCATCGAACTGAGCGGTCTGAGCGATTTCGCGTTCCGCAACGAGGGGGCCTATACCGCTACGGTAGGCCTCAGCCAGGAGTTCCCCATCGCGGGCCGCATCCTGCGTCAGAAAGACGTGGCACGCGTCGACGTAGCCCTGGCGCAAGCCGAGGTCGAGGATGCGGAGCGCCGGCTGGCCGGCGAGGTGGCCGGTGACGTCTACCAGCTGCTGCTCCTCGACCGACAGATGCAGGCACGGGACCGGCTGATGGCAGCCGATCAGCGCCTGCTGAGGACGGCGCAGGCGCGCTTCAAGGCCGCGGAAGTCTCCGAGCTGGACGTCAACACGGCATCCATCGACCTGCAGCGGCTGGCCCAGGAACGGGCCCTGCTGGAGAGCCAGCACGCGGCCCTGCTGGCGAAGTTGAATCCGCTGGTGGGGCGCCCGGCCGAAGCGTCGCTGGTGCTCGACGAACCGCCACCGCCGCTGATGGCCAGCGACAGTCCCGGCGCCCTGCAGGCCAAGGCCCTGGCGGCGCGGCCGGATCTGCGCATCGCCGTGCTGGAAGCCGACCGGGCCGGCGCCGAGAAGAAGCTGGCCGAGGCGAAGCGCTGGGAGGACTGGAGCGTCGGCGTCGGGTTGCAGCAGGATCGGCAGTTCGTCGACGGCGCGCCCTCGCAGCCAATCGATCGCTCCCTCGGCGTCAACCTGTCGATCCCGCTACCGCTGTGGAACCGCAACCAGGGCGCGATCGCTGCGGCGCAAGCCTCCGCCGACCAAGCCAAGGCTCGCATCGAAGCGCTGAAGCTCGCCATCACCGGCGAAGTCGTTGCGGCCCAGCGCGAGCTTGCCGGCTTGCTGCAAATCCTGACCCACAACGAGCGGGAGCTGCTGCCGGTCGCAGAGCGCAACGTCGCACTGGCGCAAAAGGGCTACGGCCAGGGCCTGGTGTCGCTGCTGGAAGTGGTGCAGGCCCAGCACCAGGCTGCCGAGCTGGAAACCGCCAGTCTCGAAACGCTGGACCGCTACGCCCAGGCGCTGGCGCGCCTGCGCACCGCCACCAGCGACTACCCGCTGCTGTCGGCGCCGGCCCAGGCAACCGCCACGGATACCAAGGAACCCTGACATGACCACTCCTTTCCGTTTCGGCCGGCGGCCTCTCCCTATCATCGCTTTCTCGCTGGGCCTGGGGCTTGCCCTCATCGGCACACCCTGGCTCGGGCTCGCCCACGCCCACGGAGGGCAAATCGAAGTCGGCGAAGGCGCCAAGGGGCCGGTGCACCTGAGTGCCGCGCAGGAACAGGCCATCGGCCTGCAGCGGGTCGCCGCCGACTTCCGGCCGCTCGACGAGCTGCTCGATCTCAACGGCGAGCTGCAGCTGCTGCCCGGCCGCCAAGCCGAGGTCAGCACCCGCATCAGCGGCCAGGTGCAGGCGGTGTACGCCACGCTTGGCGACAACGTGCGCACCGGCCAGCGGCTGGCGCGGGTGCAGTCCCGCCTGGTCGGCGAGCCGCCGCCGAGCGTGGACATTCCCGCGCCAATGAGCGGCGTGATCGACGCCGTGAGCGTCAGCCTCGGCCAGTCGATCGAGCCGTCGACGGTGCTGTTCCACCTCAGCGACCGCTCGCGCCTCAACTTCGTGGCGCGCGTTTACGAGGAGGACCTGGGCAAGGTGCACACCGGCCAGACGGCGCGCGTCCGCCTGCTTTCCGATCCTGGCCGCACCTATCCCGGCACGGTCACCCTGGTCGGCCCGACATTCGATCCGGCAACCCGTACCGTGGACGTGTGGATCGGCTTGCCCAACCCGGACGGGCGGCTGCGCCCGAGCCTGTTTGGCCGTGCGAGCCTGGTGCTGCGCCAGAACACGGCCGCCTTGGCCATTCCGACCGCCGCGATCATCGAGGCCAACGGCGAGAAGTTCGTGTTTGTGCACGAGGGCGACGCCTATCAACGGGTGGAGATCGCCACCGGCACCAGCGACGACACCTATACCGAGGTGACCGACGGTCTGGTGCCGGGGGATGAGGTCGTGACCCAGGGAGCGCGCGAGCTGTACACCGTCTGGCTCACCGGCGGCAAACCGGCTGCGGCCGAGGATTGAATCTTGTTCAATCGCCTGATTGCCTGGTCGCTGCACAACCGCCTAATCGTGGTGGCGCTGACCCTGGTGTTGTTTGTTGCCGGGGGCTATGTCTTGCAGCGCATGCCGGTGGACGTATTTCCCGAGTTCGCGCCGCCGCAGGTGGTGATCCAGACCGAGGCGCCGGGCATGTCGCCGCAGGACGTGGAAGCGTTGATCACCTATCCCCTGGAGAGCGCCATCAACGGCTCGCCCGGCGTCAACGCCGTGCGCTCGAAGACTTCCGTCGGCCTGTCCACCATCACCGTGGTGTTCGATTCCGGCACCGACATCTATCTCAATCGCCAGCTGGTCAACGAGCGGCTGCAGAACGTCGTCGGCCAGCTACCACCCGGCAGCAAGCCCCCGGTGATGCTGCCGGTGACTTCTTCCGTGGGCTGGCTGGTGAAGTACGCCCTGACCAGCGACACGCTCTCACCGCAGGAGCTGCGCACCCTGTCGGACTGGACCATCCGGCCGCGCATCCTGGCGCTGGGCGGCATCGCCTCGGTGGTGGCGATTGGCGGCGAGGTCAAGCAATACCAGGTGCGCATCGACCCGGAACGGCTGCTGGCCTACCAGCTGAGCGTCGACGAGGTGCGCCGCGCCTTGCAGAAGTCGAACGTCAACGTCCCCGGCGCTTTCGTGCAGCGCGCCGGACAGGAGCTGATCGTCAGCGGCATCGGCCGGGTCACCTCGCTGGAGGATCTGCGCAGCACCGTGGTGACGTTGCGCGGCGACGTGCCGATCACCGTCGGCAACGTCGCCGAAGTGGCCATCGGCGCGGAGATCAAGCGCGGCGACGGCGCCTATGGTACCCACGACGCCGTCATCGGCACGGTCTCCAAAGCCTATGGCGCCGACACCGTGACCACCACCTACAAGGTCGAAGCGTCCCTGCGCGATATCCAGAAGACGCTGCCGGCCGGCGTGCAGATGGACCTGCAGGTGTTCCGGCAGGCGAACTTCATCGAATCGGCCATCCGCAACCTGCGAAGCTCCCTATTGCAGGGCGCGCTGATCGTCGTCGCGGTGCTGTTCCTGTTCCTGATGAACGCGCGCGCCTCGCTGATCACCTTCCTGTCGATGCCGGCCTCGTTCGCCGGCGGCCTGCTGGCGCTGCACGCCCTGGGCATCGGTATCAATTCGATGACGCTGGGCGGCATGGCCATCGCCATCGGCGAGGTTGTGGACAACGGCATCATCACGGTCGAAAACGTGGTGCGCCGCCTGCGGCTGAACCGCGCCGCCGCCGCGCCGCGGCCGACGCAGCAGTTGGTGTTCGACGCGGTGCGCGAAATCCTCAATTCGGTGGTCTACGCCACGCTGATCATCATCCTCATCTTCCTGCCGATCTTCTTCCTCCAGGACTTGGCCGGGCGCATTTTCCGACCACTCGGGGTCGCCTATATCGCCTCGGTGACGGCTTCGCTGGCAGTGGCCGTGACCATGGTCCCGGCGCTGTGCTACCTGTTGCTGGTGCGCGGCGGCGAAAAGGCGACCGATGCGGGGTTGACGATCGACGGTTCCGCAACCAGCGTTGCGGACACAATGGCAGTGTCCGCGCACGACACGGAGGGCGAAACACGCTTCGTACTGGGCTTGAAACGGCGCTTCAAAGGGGTGCTGTTGTTCGCGCTACGCCATTTCTGGGTCGTGACCGGCAGCTCGATGCTGGCTCTGGCCGCGGCGCTGGCGCTGTTGCCGTTCTTCGGGCTGTCGTTCCTGCCGGAGTTCCGCGAAGGCAATTTCATCATCGCCATGACGACGCTGCCGGGTACCTCCCTGGATGAATCGATGCGGCTGGGCACCCTGGTGCGCAAGGATCTGCTGCGCTACCCGCAAGTGGTCTCGATCGACCAGCGCGCCGGGCGCAGCGAGCTGGACGACGACGCCCAGACACCGAACTTCAGCGAGTTCGACGTGCGGCTGGATTTCTCCAAGGATCCCAACATGCCTGCGGATGTGCTGCTGGCACACATCCGGCAGGACCTGGCGGACGTGCCGGGGGTGGTGTTCAACGTCGGCCAGTTCATTGCCCACCGCATGGACGAGGTGCAGTCCGGAGTGCGCTCGCAGGCGGCGATCAAGCTGTTCGGGGATCAGCTGCCGACGCTGTTCCAGCTCGGCCAGCAAGTGCGCTCGATCGTCGGCACCATTTCCGGCACGGTGGACATCAACCTGGAACAGCAGATCAGCGTACCCCAGGTCAATATCCGCATCGACCGTATCAAGGCGGCGCGCTACGGCGTCAACGTCGGCGCCGTGGCCGAGGACATCCAGACCCTGCTCAACGGCGAGACCCTGTCCGGGGTGCTGGAGGGGGCCAGGACCTTCGACCTGGTGCTGCGCCTGCCGGACCAGGCGCGCGACCGCGTCGAGGCGATCCGCGACATCCCGATCGATGCGCCGGTGCTGAACCCGCCTGCCAGCGCCAAAGTGCCACTGCGCGCGGTGGCCGAGGTGAGCGTGCAGGACGAACCGTACGCGATCAGCCGCGAGAGCGTGCGGCGCATGATCACGGTGGGCTTCAACGTGCAGAACCGCGATCTCAGCGCCGTGATCAAGGATACGCAGGCGGCGCTGGCAGCGAAGCTCAAGCTTCCGGCCGGCTACTACGTCGAATACGGCGGGCAGTTCGAGAGCCAGCGCCAGGCCAACCGCACCCTGCTGGGCTTTGGCGTGCTGGCCCTGTTCGGTGCGGTGCTGCTGCTATACAAGGCGTTTGGCAATCTGCGCGAAGCCTGCCTGGTGCTGTTCAACCTGCCGCTGGCGCTGATCGGCGGCATCGTCGCGCTGTTCCTGGGTGGCGCCAACCTGAGCGTGGCGGCGGTGATCGGCTTCATCACGCTGTTCGGCATCGCCACGCGCAACGGCATCATCCTCGTCAGCCACTACAACCAGTTGCGCGCCGCCGGCCGGCCGCTGGAAGAGGTCGTGGTGGAGGGCACGCTCGATCGCTTGGTGCCGGTGCTGATGACCGCGCTGACCGCGGCGCTCGGACTGGTACCGCTGCTATTCGGGTCGCCGGTTGGCAAGGAACTGGAAGTGCCCCTGGCCCAGGTCGTCTTGGGCGGCCTGGTTAGCGCGACCCTGCTCAACATGGTGGTGGTGCCGACGGTCTATCACCGTATCGAACACTGGCGGGAAAGGCGCCACCTCGCCGCGCATGCTCAAATCAATCCACTGGAGACAAGCTCATGAATCACCCCGTACTCAAGGAGATCGGCTGTTCGATCATCCTGACGGCGTCCATCGCCGCAGGCGGCATGGCCTCCGCACACGACATCGATGCGAAGGCCCACGCGGCAGCCGAGGCAGGAGTCCAGGTTCCAGATACCCCGGCGAAGATCTGGCGGGCGATCGATGCGAAAACCGCGGAGCTGAAGCAGGGCATCGACCGCGGTGCGCTGGCCGATGTGCATCACCAAGCCTACGCCGTGCGCGATCTGGTGGCGGCGCTGCCGGCGCATTCGCCCGATCTCCCCGCGGACAAGAAGGCCAAGGTGCAGGCTTCGGTGAAATTCGTCGCAACCCTGGCCGAGCGCCTGGATGCCACTGACGACGCCAACGACAAGGCGGCCGCGCGGAGCAATTATGACAAGCTGAAACCCCTGCATAACTCCAAAGCATACTTGGGGTGAAACGCAGGGAGAAAGGCGATGCAAGGGGAGCGTAGCCCGCAGCGGAGTTTTTTGGACGCCGAGATCGAGCAGCAGGGTTCGCGCGCGGATTTTCTAGATCGGGTGGATGCGGTGGTGGACTGGCGGTGTTTTGAGCCGCATTGGAAGGGCTTGTATGGCAAGACTGGAAAGCCATCTCAACCGCGGCATCGGTCGAAACCTCTGTTGACACAGGTCAATGCAGCGCTCGCTTGCGGGCCCTAACCTCCTAAAAATGCGATCGATTGCCAACACGGGAACACGGCTATGGACCAGAACAATTCGCAACAGGGTCCGCACCCGCGCAGTCGATGGAGCAACCACATTGTCAACTGGATGATCGCGGGCCTGGTTCTTGTCGCTGCCTATTTTGTCATCGGGGAGCACTGGGTGCACGTCGCACCCTTCCTACCGTTCCTCCTACTGCTCAGCTGCCCGGTGATGCACCTGTTCATGCATCACCATCACGGCCACGGCGGGCACCATCACGAATCCGACGATTTCAGGACCCCGCAGACGCCGTATGGCAGCGGCCGCGAGGAGAACCGCCCATGAACCACGACGAACTTCCCGCCTACGGCCTATGGTCGCTGGTGTTCATCAATTCGGCCATTTTCATCATGTTCGCATACAGCTTCGCGCCGCCGAAGACTTCCCGCGACTGGCGCTCATTCAGCGCCTTCTCTGCATTCCTGGTGGCGTTGTTCGCCGAGATGTACGGGTTTCCGCTGACCATCTACCTGCTGTCCGGCTGGCTGACGACCAAGGTGCCCGGCGTCAACTGGTACGCGCACGACTCCGGGCACCTGCTGGAAACGCTTTTCGGCTGGCGCGGCAACCCTCACTTCGGCCCGTTCCACATCCTCAGCCAGGTGTTGATATTCGGTGGGTTCATCCTGACCGCGGCGGCCTGGAAGGTGCTTTACCGTGCCCAGAAGGATCGTCGGCTCGCCACTACCGGCCCGTATGCACGCCTGCGCCACCCGCAATACGCCGGTTTCATCCTGGTGATGACCGGGTTCCTGTTTCAGTGGCCGACCATCATCACGGGGCTCATGTACCCGATCCTGATTTACATGTACGTGCGCCTAGCTCGCCGGGAGGAAAGGGATGCCCTGGCGGAGTTCGGCGCCGAATACGAGCGCTACGCCGCAGCGGTGCCAGGCTTCTTTCCACGCCTGGGCAAACAGCCCCCTGCCGTTTCGGGGGATGAGCGTCATGCGCACTAGATTTGCGGTAGCAAGCTGCATGCTTGTTGCGCTGCTGGCAGCAGGGGTAGCCAATGCAGCGAACGACCCCGGATTTCAGTCCGTTGGCGGCTTGGACATTTACCTGGGCGTAGTACCCGGAGCGATCAGCCGCGAGCATCCCGCGGAGCACCCGGAAGCGCAAATGCACGCCGGCCAGCATCACGAGGGGACAAGCACGTCATGGTCGCGATCTTCGACGCCGTTTCGGGCCAACGGGTAACGGATGCAGACGTGGGCGCTTTTCTGCTCGGGATCGGTTCCGCACGCTCGGAGCACCGCCTGGAACTGATGGCGGTCAACGGCGCCATGACGTACGGAGCATTCATGAAAATGCCCGGGAACGGGGCGTACCGCATACGAATGGAAATCCACCGTCGCAAAACTGACCATCCCGTGATTGCAACATTCGACTATAGCGGCGCAGATTAGTCGAGTCGACACGACCGGTTTCCTCGGGACTGCGCTTAACGCAAGGTATAGTGTTGGTGGCTCTGCGTACGAAAGCGTTCGCGCCGTACAAGCGAGTAACGGCGGGAGCCAAGCAATGAACGACAAACATCCGCATCATCACCACCCGACAGGAGCTCCCACCGGCCTCGGCCCTGAAAATGCGCCCGCCGGTACGTGCCCAGGCACCCGGACACGGTCTGGTCGGCCGACTTCATGTCCGATGCCCTGGTCTGCGGGCGCCGTTTCCGCACCTTCAACGTGGTCGACGACTTCAACCGCCAAGCCCTGCACATCGAGATCGACACCTCGATTACCTCCGAGCGCCTGATCCGGGTTTTCGAGCGTCTACGGCACGATCGTGGCCTGCCGCAGGTGCTACGCACCGACAACGGCCCGGAATTCCTGGGCGAGGCCTTCACCCAATGGGCCAAGACCCACGGCATGGCAATCCAGTACATCCAGCCAGGCAAGCCCTACCAGAATGCCTACATCGAACGCTTCAACCGCACCCTCCGCGACGAGGTGCTGGATCAGCATCTGTTTGCCCGCCTGGACGATGTCCGCCAGGCCATCTACTGGTGGATGATCGAGTACAACGAAGACCGGCCACATGACTTGCTAGGCGATCTGACGCCCATCGAGTACTTTTCCCATCACGCCGGAATCTCTATTTTAGAACTGTCGCCTTGACGGGGAAGCTTACGCAATCACGCAAGCGTGCTGAACCAAATTAGTTATATACTTCTTATTACCAAGGATGGGCGGCCATGGAAGGCCATTTTTGTTATTGGCAGCGCTGTGTTGCTTTGCTCCTATGCGTAGCTACCGATAGCGTTTCAAGAGACGATCCTACAAAGACCAAATGGGTCGGCGGAGAATCAACCGCCGATATGTTTATACCCAAGTGACATTCTTACTGGGCTTTGCCGTTGGTGTGACCCCGCTACCTGGTTTTGATCAAGAAGCAGAAAGCCGCCACTATTTGAACATCTGATCTTTTCCTGTAAAGCACTTTCTGGCTCGAGCGAGGTACTGGCACGCGCGTTCTGTCGGCGACATATTTCCGCTGCCCAACCAAGCGCGTACGCATATCTGACTTTGGCAGGGCGCGTCTCGACTGGTCACAGTAATGAGCGCGTGGAGTAAATAGGTACCGCCCACCGGCAGACAGGACATGCCGGCAATCAAAGCATTGTCTATTTCAGAAGTACGGCAATGTACGTGCGAATCCCTCCCCTTTGGATTAACAGCGCAACAGTTTCTGCGCCTTCAGGGACAATTGACTCTAGCTGCTCGGCATCTCCAACGGGAGTCCCATTCACTGAAAGCAACAGGTCGCCGGCTAAGATGCCTGCTCGTTCAGAAGGTCCGGACACATGCATGACTACGAGGCCGCTCGAAATATTGACTTGCATTTTCTCGTCGGAAGAGGGGGATTTCAGAATAAGGCCGAGCTTTCCGTTGGAGAACGCGTCCGAGGCATCCACGTTGACTGTGGTTGGCATTGCCTGCCCGAGTTTGACGTTGATCTCACGCCCCGCATTTTTGCGCCATATAAAAAATGTCATGGCTTCGCTCGGGTTGGCTACACCCACCAGAGCGGAGACTTCGCCGGCCACGCGGATGGGTTCGGAATTGCACTTGAGAATCACGTCTCCTGCGCGCAGGCCCGCCAATGAAGCGGCACTGTGAGGCGCAACGTCCGAAATTAGGGCGCCGTCGGGGCGCTTCAAACCAAATGATTCCGCCAGCGGTTGTGTCAACTGCTGGACGGTAACCCCCAGACGCGCGTGTTCGACTTTTCCCGACGCCAAAATTTGACCTGCTATGTGCTTGGCGAGATTAATGGGAATTGCGAACGACAAGCCTTCGTAGGCTCCGGTACGTGAGTAGATTTGTGCATTGATGCCAATGACCTCCCCATGAGCATTGAACAGCGGCCCGCCGGAATTACCTGGATTTACCGCGGCGTCAGTCTGGATAAACGGTATGTAGGGGGCGTCAGGGAGGGGACGGCGGACGGCGCTGACGATGCCGGATGTGGCAGTCTGATCGAACCCAAAGGGGGTGCCGATTGCCAATACATAATCACCAACTTTTAGTGCACCGGAATCTCCAAGACGAATAGTAGGCAAATCACTGGCGTCGATTTTCAACACCGCGATGTCGGTTGCCGGATCCAGGCCCAATACTTTGGCGATGTACTCACGGCGGTTATACAATGTGACCGTCACCGAAGACGCATCGCGCACAACGTGTGAATTTGTCAGTACTACGCCATCCGAGCTGATGATAAATCCGGAACCGAGGCCCCACATTGGCTTTTTCGGATCGTCCGGTAGCGGAAAAGTGCGGAATCCAGGCGTTGAAGGTCCATCTGTCGCGTTCGGATCATTTAAGCCATTTGCTTGATTGTCGGATTCAATCGCGATACTGACTACGGCTGGCCCATATCGTTCCACGATAGCCCGGTAATCGGGGGCCGAGGTGAATTTGATTAGGGCCGTGTCACTAGGCGCTGCGTACAAAGAGGTACTCTGCGCTTTTGACGTTGGAGGCAATTTAAGATCGTCGGCGCATATCGGGACAAGTGATCCGCTGAGGAGCAGCGTGATCAGCCCGAGCGATCCAGAAAGACCAAGCGGGCGTGTCTTAGGCTTAAAGATCGAGAAGGAGCGGTTCAAATTCGATGCCTAAGAATTACCTTGTAAAATCCCCTGCCGATCAAGCATATTCATCTTATGATGAAGGAGGTGGACGCTGCAATTCGCATTGCCATCTGTGGACTACCTTCCCCAAAAGACTAGGCGTGATGTGCCGTTAGGATTAAGCACGCCAAATCTGTGGTATCGCACGATTGCAGCAAATAGCCGTTGCCTCGAATCGATATTATACGGGGTGCGGTTGGCGAGGCTTCAGCCAACTTACGGCGGACGCGACTGATGTGGACGTCGATGCATCGTTCATACATTTCGTGTTGCCGACCGAGTGCAGCTTGAGTCAGTTCATTGCGGCAGACAACGGCTCTTGGCGTGCGCGCAAGCGCCAGCAGAAGTGAGAATTCCGCGGCGGTCAGACTCAAGTCTCGGTCCGCAATGCAGGCTCGACGCTGTGCCGGATAAAGCCGCAACTCACCGACTTCAATCGGTTTTGGAGGCGTCATCCTAGGACCGCGGAGTTGCGTTCGAATGCGGGCTAGCAGCTCCGCAGGAAGGAACGGCTTGCCCAGGTAGTCGCTCGCGCCGAGTTCTAGCCCCAAAGCGCGATTGATGAAAGGCCCCAGCCAATTATGCTGCAATGCAGCATCGCGTCGATGTCTGTCGATTCTAAAGACGCCCGGAATATTCATTGCATTGAAAAGCTTGGAAAGATGCCGCGAACATTCAGTTGAGATTGCTCGTAAGTCAGCCACCTTGGATAGCCGCCGTAACCGACAGTGCATTTGCTTCATCAAGTGCTTTCTCAA
>JADHNH010000005.1 GCA_016779605.1 Nevskia sp.
GTCTGCCCTAGGGCAGAAGTCGCAGCGCGAGCAGCAGCCCACGGCCGTGGGAGGCCGTGAAGAGGGGCAGCGAATGGCTGTGGCTGGGCGACATGATCGGCGCACTATAGACCAAGATCGGTGGCGTGCCAATCCCCTGTGGGGCTTGCGCGCCATCCTGGCATTGTCACTCGAAAGCAAAGTTCAACCGACGTGCCGGGCCTTTCGGCCGCGACCGGCTGAACCACTGGTCGGAGCGGACGCCTTCTGTGCAATTTCCACCAGCAACTGCAATGCCTGATTGACCGCCGTCGAATTCTGGAATACCGCTGCAAGCTCCGGCTCGAGTACGACCGCATTTGATCTTGCCATTACGCGCTTGGTGTATTTGCCGCGCTCGAGCTTTTTGAAGCCAGAGCGCTTGTACTCGGGTCGGAGCTCGTCGGTGTTTGGTTTAACCTTCTTCATAAATGCGCCTTCCTAACGGTGTTGCCAGACGTGCACTCATGATTCGAACGACGTCGTTGCGGTCTGTACGTCTCAAAACCAGGGCGGTAGAGCAGAGGCAGCGCAGCGAATCCCGCCAGTCGCGTGCCTAATCGAAATCCAACTCCCGCACATTAACGCCCGCTGCCCAATCGGTCGGATCGATTTCCACTGCTACAAGGCGATGCAACCGGCGCTTTTGATCCAGCATCACAATCGCGAAGAAAAAGGCTCCACCAGGAATAAAGGCGCGAATATACTGCGGCATTGCGGAGGGATCATCTAGGAAAGATAGCCGTCCGGTCGAGTGCCGCGTTCGGCGTCATTACCACTTCAACGCCTCACTATTACTTGCAGAAAGGACTTCGCCCGACTGTAGATGTAAGAAGCCCGCAGCATCGTAGGTAGCAAGAAGCCGGTTGGTTTTCTGAGCGAACAGTCGAGCGCCGGCATTCAACTCAGCCTTTTTAGGGCCGAAAGCGACTGCTTCTAACACTTGGCCAGTATTCAATCGAATTTCAGCCCCTCCTTCATGCAGGCCTAACCCGTCGCTGCTTCCAGCCACATCGATTGCTGCAAGTAGTACGCCGCTCAAAAGATCTCGGGTAACCTCTCCGTCCATCCTCTGTATGAACACAACACTCTGTCGTGCATTCGGATGCTGCGCC
Source organism: Nevskia sp. (assembly GCA_016779605.1). Classification (GTDB taxonomy): domain Bacteria; phylum Pseudomonadota; class Gammaproteobacteria; order Nevskiales; family Nevskiaceae; genus Nevskia. Next base: position 1,134 of record JADHNH010000005.1, read on the forward strand.
GGAAGCTCGGTGTGAGCGACCAAGCGCTTCTCAATTGGCTTTCGCTTCTGCCGTCTCATGACGCCCAATGCCTGACGTTAAGCCGCGGGCCCGCTGGAGGCTGATCCTTCAGCGTCAACCGTTGATTTGGCAGCAGTTTGCGTCAGCTTCGCACTTTCTTCCAGTTTCACCCTACAGACGGGCATCACTTGTGCGGCAATGTTGCCCTGCCTTGAATATGAGAACTGCTCGTAGTTGTTGCGTATAGGGCACCCGTTGCTTGGCGCATAGTCCTTGGCATATTTCTCCGACTGTTCAATCGATGCAAGGGTGTTTACGTAATATTCAGAAAACTTGGCATCAGTATTCATCGATTCGATGACTTTCCTGGCGTCGATGGAGCGAGTGTCCCGCCAATGACGGGGCCAATCTAAAATAAGGCCGCTGGTCTCCTTCGTGGAATCTTTTAGTTGGCGATTGAACGAGACGCTGAAACGCTTAGGGATTGTTTGATTGATAAATGAACTGCACATCCCAGCACCAATGAACCTCTGATCGCGTTCCAGATCATTAGCCTCAATTATTGGTTGCCCGAGAAATATATTCCTTTCCTTATCGAGGATCGCGTCACCGACGGCCACTGCACCTCGAAGCGGCAACCCAACTTGCAAGCTTCGGCACATCAGCTCGTTGCATGTGTCAAGAAATGCATCGCAAGGAACTGGACGAAATAGCCAATCATGGTTTGGGTCCTTGGCGAACCTCTCCAGCTCACTCTTCTCCCCTTCATGTAGATCGTTCCATGTGTAGTTTGCCCAGATTAAGAAGGTGTCGCTGGCATAGGCCGCGTAGACCTTAGTCATCACTGCTATTTCGCCGCCCGCACACCAGTAGGGTCCCTCTTTCATGTGCGGAAAATAAGTCTTCATTTCTGCCAAATGCTCATCTTTTTTTACGACAATGTCGATGAGCATTGCGTATCTGGCCGTAATTTCTCTCAAGCCCAGTTTTTCAAATGTATTCTTGAATCCTAGAACATCGAAAATTCCGACGACGTAAGGACGAGCAACAACTGGATTCGTTGTCGAGATTGCCCTCGTGCTTTTCGGAGTAGTGGTCATGACGCCCAACGCTGATTGAGCCGCAGTGAGAACCGTTATCGATTCAGCTTAACCCGCCGATTGATTGGTCAAGCCCTGATATTCCAGTAAGCGAAAATATTACGCCGGATCAAATTTCATCGCCTGAAAACAAGTGCAGGCAAATGACCACGACACGTCTGGCACGTTCGCATTGTCGCTTGATACAGCGGAATATGATCCGGTGGGTCCGAATTCTCGCCCGAGAGTGCCCACGAGAGCTTGCAGCTATTCGAACCGGGACGCCGCGCTCAGCCCGGTGCGCGCGGCGTGGCCGTCTTGCCGCGCCGCCGATACCACAGCGCCAGCAGCGGCCCCGACAGGGCGTAGCAGAAGAACAGCAGGAACAGCAGACGCGCCGGCCGGGTGCCGGCCAGCACCAGCAGCAGCCACAGGCCACCAAGCACCGCTACAAAGGGCGCAAAGCGGATGCGCTGGCGCACGTTGAGCTTCTTGAAGCTGCTGTAGCGGATGTTGCTGACCATCAGCACCGCCGCCGCCAGGGTCAGCACGCTGGCCGGCACCAGCACCTCGCTGCCGTCCAGCCCCAGGTCGACCGCGCTCCAGGCGAAGAACACCACCAGCCCGGCGGCCGCCGGGCTGGGCAGGCCGAAGAAATCCTTGCTGCTGCCGGCGATGCTGGCGTGCACGTTGAAGCGCGCCAGCCGCAGGGCGGCGCAGGCGGCGTAGGCCAACGCGATCACGCCTCCCATGCGGATGCCAAACCAGCGGTACGGGATCAGGTGCAGGCTGAACGCATACAGGACGATGCTGCTGGCGATGCCGAAGGCGGCCATGTCGCACAGCGAGTCGTATTCCTTGCCGAAGTCGCTGGTGGTGCCGGTCCAGCGGGCGATGCGGCCGTCGGCCGAGTCCATCAGCATGGCGAACAGGATGCCCAGGCCGGCGTGGTCGAAGCGGCCGCTCATGGCCGACACCACCGCGTAGAAGCCGCCGACCAGGGTGCCGGTGGTGATGAGGTTGGGCAGCAGGTAGATGCCGCGGCGGCGCGGCCGCCTCACGGGAGTCTCGGGCATTAAGCGGGTTTCCAGTTTCCGGTTTCCAGTTTCCAGATAAAAGCCGGGGCGCCGCCGCTTTTACCGGAAACTGGAAACCAACGACTGGAAACTTCAGGAGCTGAAGGCTATGCCTTCAATTCCTGGTCTTGTCGACCAGCTTGTTCTTGGCGATCCACGGCATCATCGAGCGCAGCTTGCTGCCGACTTTTTCGATCTGGTGCTCGGCGCCGATGCGGCGGTAGGCCTTCAGCGTGGGTTGGCCGGCTTGGTTTTCGGAGACGAACTCGCGGGCGAACTGGCCGGTCTGGATCTCCTTGAGGATGCGGCGCATCTCCTGGCGGGTCTCGTCGGTGATGATGCGCGGGCCGCGGGTGTAGTCGCCGTACTCGGCGGTGTTGCTGATCGAGTAGCGCATGGTGGCCATGCCGCCCTCGTACATCAGGTCGACAATCAGCTTGAGCTCGTGCAGGCACTCGAAATAGGCCATTTCCGGCGCATACCCGGCCTCGACCAGGGTTTCGAAGCCGGCCTGCACCAGCGCGGTGGCGCCGCCGCACAGCACCGCCTGCTCGCCGAACAGGTCCGTCTCGGTCTCTTCCTTGAAGGTGGTCTGGATGACGCCGGCGCGGCCGCCGCCGTTGGCGCTGGCGTAGGACAGCGCGATCTGCTTGGCCTGGCCGGAGGCGTCCTGATGCACGCAGATCAGCGAGGGCACGCCGCCGCCCTGGGTGAAGGTGCTGCGCACCAGGTGGCCGGGGCCCTTGGGCGCGATCATGATCACGTCCAGGTCCGGCCGCGGCTCGATCAGCTGGAAATGGATGTTGAAGCCGTGCGCGAAGGCCAGCGCCCCGCCCTGCTTGAGGTTCGGCGCCACCTGCTCGTCGTAAATCTTCTTCTGGTCCTGGTCCGGGGCCAGGATCATGACCAGGTCCACGGCCTTGACCGCGTCGGCCACTTCCTTGACCTTGAGCCCGGCGGCCTCGGCCTTGGCCCAGGACTTGGAGCCGCGGCGCAGGCCCACGGTGACGTCCACGCCGCTGTCCTTGAGATTCTGCGCATGGGCATGGCCCTGCGACCCGTAACCGAGGATGGCGACCTTTTTCGACTGGATGACGGAAAGGTCGGCGTCCTTGTCGTAATAGACGGTGATGCTCACTGGGATACCCTCAAAAGTTTGAACCGCGTGGGATGACGAACGATTGGCGCGGCCCGCCTCAGGCCGTCGCCGCCATGATGTCGGCGCCGCGCTCCAGCGCGGCGGTGCCGCTGCGCACCAGCTCCAGCACGCGCGCGATGCCGCCGAGGTCGGCCAGGAAGCTGTTGACCTCCGCGCCGGTGCCGACGAACTGCACCGTGCGGGTGGCCTCGGTCTCGTCGAGGATCTGCGCGCGGTGCCGGCGCGCACACTCCACCACCTGCCGGCCCGCGACCGGGTCGACCGCGACCTTGGCCATGACCAGCTCACATTCCAGGTGCTCGCGGCTGGTCAGGTCGGCGATCTCGACCACGTCGATCAGCTTGCGCGACTGCTTGATGATCTGGTCGATGACGGCGTCGCTGCCGGTGGTGACCAGAGTCAGGCGCGAAACCGTGGCCTCGTGGGTCGGGGCGACGGTGAGCGACTCGATGTTGTAGCCCCGGGACGAAAACATGCCGGCCACGCGCGACAGCGCGCCGGCTTCGTTCTGCAGCAGTATGGAGATGATGTGGCGCATAAAAAGTGAGGCAAGTTAGCCGGCCGGCGGCGCAAACGCAAGGGTCCACGGAGGGCGGGAACGGCCGTCTCGTGCTATAAAGGCAATCCACTTTTTAAGGATTTCGCCCGAAGTTTCGCCATGAACGCCCAGCTGAAGCCCCTGACGCACCCCCTCTCCGGCACCCGCATGACCGGTGCGGACATCATCGTCCAGGTTCTGGCCGATGAGGGCGTCGACGTCGTCTTCGGCTACAGCGGCGGCGCCATCCTGCCGACCTACGACGCGATCTTCCGCTTCAACGAGGGCCGCCGCAGCGCCGGCCGCCACGATCAGATGCCGCTGATCGTGCCCGCCAACGAGCAGGGCGCGGGCTTCATGGCCGCCGGCTACGCGCGCGCTTCCGGCAAGGTCGGGGTGGCGCTGGTCACATCCGGCCCGGGTGCGACCAACATGGTCACGCCGGTGCGCGACTGCATGGCCGACTCGATCCCGATCGTGGTGCTGTGCGGCCAGGTGCCGACCGGCGCCATCGGCTCCGACGCGTTCCAGGAGGCGCCGGTGTCCAACATCATGGGCGCCTGCGCCAAGCACGTGTTCCTGGTGACCGAGGCCGAACAGCTCGAAGCCACCGTGCGCACCGCCATGGAGATCGCCCGCAGCGGCCGCCCCGGCCCGGTGGTGGTGGACGTGCCCAAGGACGTGCAGAACTGGGAAGGCCTGTTCCAGGGTTCCGGCGTGCTGCCGGTGCCGGGCTACCGCGCGTGGCTGCGGGCGGTGGCCGAAAGCCGCCTGGAGGAGGCCGCCTGCCAGGTGTTCTACGAGCGCCTGCGCCAGGCCCGCCGGCCGCTGATCTACGCCGGCGGCGGCGTGATTTCCGCCGGGGCCTCGCGCGAGCTGCGCGATTTCGCCCACGCCTTCGGCATCCCGGTGACGACCACCCTGATGGGCCTGGGTGCCTACGACACCACCGAGCCGCTGTCGCTGCATATGCTGGGCATGCACGGCGCCGCCTTCGCCAACTACGCCACCGACGACTGCGACTTCCTCATCGCCGCCGGCAGCCGCTTCGACGACCGCGTGGCCGGCGTGCCGTCCAAGTTCGCGCGCAACGCCCGCTTCATCGCCCACTTCGACATCGACCAGGCCGAGATCAACAAGGTCAAGCGGGTGCACTGGCACCACATCGGCACGCTCGGCCCGGCCCTGGACCAGCTGCGCGAATACATGCAGGCGCGCGGCTTCAAGCCGGACTACGCGCCCTGGCACGCGCACATCGCGGATCTGAAAAAGACCTACGCGATGAACTACGACCGCAACTCCGCGCTGATCCAGCCCTACGCGGTGATCGAGGAGATCAACCGCCACACCGGCGGCGAGGCGATCATCAGCACCGGCGTGGGCCAGCACCAGATGTGGGCGGCGCAGTATTTCGACTTCCGCCAGCCGCGTCTGTGGCTCACCTCCGGCTCGATGGGCACCATGGGCTTCGGCCTGCCGGCCGCCGTCGGCGCGCAGTTCGCGCGGCCGGGCAAGACCGTGATCGACATCGACGGCGACGCCAGCATCCGCATGAACCTGGGCGAACTGGAAACCGTCACCACCTACGGCCTGCCGGTGAAGGTGGTGGTGCTGAACAATTTCGGCGACGGCATGGTGCGCCAATGGCAGAAGCTGTTCTTCAAGGGCCGCTTCTCCGCCAGCGACAAGAGCCTGCACAAGAAGGATTTCATCAAGGCCGCGCAGGCCGACGGCTTCGAGTGGGCGCGCCGGCTCGACCGCAAGGAGGACCTCGCCCAGCTGGTGGCGGAGTTCGTCGCCTTCCCGGGGCCGGCGTTCCTCGAGGTGATCATCGACCCCGACGCCGGCGTGTACCCGATGGTCGGCCCGGGCGTGAGCTACGCCGACATGATCACCGGCGACTGGATCCCCTCGCGCGAGCCGAACAAGACCATCGACATCGACAAGAGCGAGATGTTTTGAAGCCCCTCCCGACCGGCCGCCCCGCGGCCGGTCAGGGCTTGGCCGGCTTGTCGACCTCCGCGGGCAGCCGCGGCAGCGGCTCCGGCATCTCCGCCAGGTAATAAGCCAGCACCGCCAGCACCGCGACCTGGCGCCGGATGTTGTCCGGCTCCACCTTGTCCAGCGTGTCGGCCGCCGTGTGGTGGTAGTGGAAATACCTGCGGACATCCAGCAGCGGCTCGAAGCCGGGCACGCCGGCATGCTCCAGCGGCTCGATGTCGGCCCCCACCGAGTGGTCGCGCCGCTCGATCGCGTTGGCCCCCAATGCGGCCAGAGTGTCGGCCACCGGCTTGAGGGCGGCCACCGAATCCAGCGTGTCGTGCACCATCACGCCCAGCGGCTGGCCGGCGCCGCTGTCGCTCTCGATCGCCGCGATCTGCTGCGCTATCTGCCCCTTGTTGGCCTCGAAGTAGGCCTGGCTGCCGCGCGAGCCGTTTTCCTCGTTCATCCAGGCGATCACCCGGATGGTGCGCCGCGCGGGCAGGTGCAGCGAGGCCAGCAGCCGGCCCGCCCCCATGGCCGAAGTCACGCCGGCGCCGTCGTCGATGGCGCCCTGCGCCAGGTCCCAGGAGTCCAGGTGGCCCGAAACCACCACCACTTCGTCGGGCTTTTCACGCCCCGGCAGGTCGGCGATAACGTTGTGGCTGTCGACGTCCGGCAGGGTCTGCGGGCGCAGCAGCAGATGCAGGCTCACCGGCCCCTGCCGGGCCAGGCGCTCCACCTGCATGGCGTCTTCGGCGCTGAGCGCGGCGCTGGGGATCTTCGGCGCGTCGTCGTCGTACTTCATCACGCCGGTGTGCGGCAGGCGGAAGTCGGCCCCGCCGACCGAGCGCACCAGCGCCGCCACCGCGCCCAGGCGGGCGGCGGCGCTGGCGCCCCTGACCCGGTACTCGTAGCCGCTCAGGTAGGCCGTGGAGGCCTGGCCGTTGTCGGCCTGGAACTGGTCGAACGGGTGATCGAACACCACGATCCTGCCGCGCGCTTCGGCCGCGTGCGCCTTGAGCTCGTCGAAACTTTGCACCACCAGCACCGGCGCGGTAATGCCGTCCTCCGGCGTCGCCACCGAGCCGCCGAGCGTGGTCAGGTGCAGGCGCTGGGTCAGACCGGCCGGACGGCCCGGGTAGTCCACCAGTTCCGCTTCCTCGGCGCCGCGCACCCAGTGCGGCACCTTCACCGGCTGCAGGCTCACCTTGAGGCCGGCACCCTTCAGTGCCGCCGCCACCTGCCCCACCGCGGCTTCCGCCTGCGGCGAGCCGGACAGGCGCGGCCCGACCTTGTCGGCCAGGTCCGCCAGGCGCTGGTAGGCCCAGTCGTCGCCCATGGCGGCGTCGCGGATGCGCGCCAGCACCGCCGGGTCCACGGCCGGCGCCGGCGGCGGCGGGTCGGCGGCCCAGGACGCCGCCAGCGGCAGGCCGGCGGATATCGACAGGGCGATGCGGAGTGCCAGGAAACGGGCCATCGGCGGCCTCTCAAGGGGGTGGATGCGGGCATGTTGGGTAAACCGGCGGCGGCTGTAAAGCGGCCGCGGCGCATGCCTGCAATGCGGCCGGCACATGGGTCCACTCGCGCTGGCGCCAGAATTACCGTACGCTACCGTATGCCGGCGTCGGGAAATGCCTCCCAAAAGCGCTCAAAAGCGTATTCAGAGATAACCAAGGGGAAGGCGTAGGCGCGAGGTGCGCCATACAGCGTTCCGCCGGCAGGAGGAGCGGTGCATGAGTTGGACGACGATCAGCTATGCCGTGTCCGAGCGGATCGCCCGGATCACGCTGCAGCGGCCGGACCGTCTGAATGCGATCAACACCACCCTGGCGCGCGAGCTGGAGGCCGCGGTCGCGCGCGCCAATGCCGACGACGCCGTGCACGTGATCGTGCTGCAGGGCGCCGGCAGCGACTTCTGCGCCGGCTTCGACCTCAAGGAATACGCCGAAGGTTCCTCGCTGTGGAACCAGGACATGCCCTGGGACCCGCTGATCGACTACCGCATGATGAAGCAGTTCTCCGAGCGCTTCACCTGCCTGTGGCGCTCCTACAAGCCGACCATCGCCCAGGTGCAGGGCCATGCCGTGGCCGGCGGCAGCGAGCTGGCCCTGTCGTGCGACATCACGGTGATGGCGCAGGACGCCCGCATCGGCTATCCGCCGGCGCGGGTCTGGGGCTGCCCGGTCACCGGCATGTGGGTGTACCGGCTCGGCGCCGAGAAGGCCAAGCGCATGCTGCTCACCGGCGACGTGATCAGCGGCGCCGAGGCGGCCGCCATGGGCCTGGTGCTGGAGGCGGTGCCGGCCGAACAGCTCGAGGCGCGGGTGTCCGAGCTGGCGCGGCGCATGAGCGGCGTGCCGAAGAACCAGCTCATGATGCAGAAGCTGATGATCAACAGCGCCTACGAGAACATGGGCCTGGCGGCCACCCAGACCCTGGCGACGCTGTTCGACGGCATCACCCGGCACTCGCCCGAAGGCCAGCGCTTCCGCGCCCACGCCGCCGAGCACGGCTTCCACGACGCCGTGCGGCTGCGCGATTCCGGCGCGCCGATCCCCGGCAGCAAGCCGACCCCGCCCGGCCTGGAAGCCTGAATCCGGTGCGCCCCATTCCACACGATTCCGGAGCCCCGCAGTGTCCGAGCTGATCAAGCACGAACGCCACGACCGCGTCCTCCTGCTGCGGCTGAACAACCCGGCGCGCAAGAACGCGCTGACCCAGGCCATGTACTCCGGCCTCGCCGACGGCCTCGAGGCGGCCGCCGCCGACAGCGGCATCCGCGCGCTGATCTTCGCCGGCGCGCCGGACGGCTTCTGCAGCGGCAACGAGATGCAGGATTTCCTGCGCGCGGAGGGGTTCGGCCCGCAGACGCCGATCCCGCGCTTCATGCACGCCCTGATGGACTTCCCCAAGCCGGCCATCGCCGCGGTCAACGGCTTTGCCATCGGCATCGGCGTGACCCTGCTGCTGCACTGCGACCTGATCTACGCCGGCGAGAGCGCGCGCTTCCAGACGCCGTTCGTCAACATCGGCATCTGCGCCGAGTTCGCCTCCACCGCTCTGCTGCCGCTGGCGGTGGGCAACGCCCGCGCCGCCGAGCTGGTGCTGTTCGGCGAGCCGTTTTCCGCCGCCAAGGCGCTGGAATACGGCCTGATCAACGCGGTGCTGCCCGACGCCGAAGTGGAGCAGCACGCGCTGGCGCGCGCGCACAGGCTGGCGCAGCAGCCGCCCAATGCGCTGCGCGTCAACAAGCGCCTGCTGCGCCGCGCCGGCCGCGCCGCGGCGGACGCGGCCATCGCCGCCGAGTTCGAAGCCCTGGCGCCGCTGCTACGCGGCGGCGAGGCGCGCGAGGCGATCACCGCGTTCACGCAGAAGCGCAAGCCGGATTTTTCGAGATTCGAATAAAGCCGTCACCCCCGACCACAGTTCCGACAATCAGACAGCTCAACGGTGCGACCATGATCAAACTCAAGTACGACCGCGGCTTCAGCCGCCGCAAGTTCCTCGCCGACGCCGCGCGCGGCGTGCTCTCCACCGGCGTGCTGATGCCGCTGTGGAAGGCTATGGCCAATACCGGCGACGTCGCCAAGGCCTACCCCGACGAACTGCTTTCGCTGGAGGTGTTCACCAAGGGCAAGGTCAAGGCCGGCGACGAAATCAACGCCGACAACGTCGAGCACGTGAAGGACCTGCTCGCGCCCATCACCTACGAGCAGATCCTCAATCACGGCCGCCGCCTCAAGGTGGCGCCCACCACCACCGACGTGATGCGCATGTCGCCCTGGGAATACATCGAGGCGACGCTGCGCAACTCGGGCAAGGCCAAGTTCGACGAGCGCGGCAACGTGGTCGCCCCCGACGGCAGGCCCTGGATCGGCGGCAACCCGTTCCCCGACCCGAAGACCGCGGTGGAGCTGTTCGCCGCGCAGACCCTGAGCTGGGGCCGCCACGACGCCTCGTTCTACTCGTTCAAGGAATACGACGTCGACCCCGAGGGCAACGTCCTGTTCAACTACGAGGGCGGCTGGTGCGAAATGTCGCCGGTGGCGCGCGTCAGCATGGACCCCAAGCCCTACTGGCCCGGCCACGAGGACAAGCTGCGCTACCAGGGCGTGTTCTTCACCAAGCCGAACAACCTGCGCGGCACCTCGTTCCTGAGCGTGTGGCCGTACGACCACAGCACCTTCCCGGACCTGCTGGGCTACGTGAAGGAATTCCGCCGCGTGCGCCAGTTCCCCACCGACCAGCGCTTCGAGCCGCTGGTGCCGGGCTCCACCCTGTACCTGTCCGACGCCTGGGCCGCCGGCGATCCGCTCTACACCTGGGGCAACTACAACATCGTCGGCCGCGGCCCGTTCCTGGCCGGCGTGTCGGGCGGCTGGAATTCCGAGCACCCGAACTGGGAGCACACCACCCACGGCGGGCCCAAGGGCAACAACTTCTGGGACATGACGGTGGAGCTGATCCCCGAGGCCATCATCGTCGAGGCCGAGCCGGTCAAGTTCCCGCGCGCGCCGGTGTCGAAGAAGCGCGTGTGGTTCGACGCCCGCAACCAGGTGGTGGTGGGCATGGTCTCGTACGACCGCAAGGGCCAGGCGTTCCGCTCGTTCGACGGCTGCTACGCGCTCTACGACGACGGCAAGGGCAAGAAGGTGATGGACGGCGCGCATCCCTACTGGAGCTGGGGCTGCGTGCACGCCTCCGACATCCAGACCGGCCGCGTCACCCGCCTGGAGCAGGTGCGCCAGATCGAGGACACCCACTTCAGCGGCGCCAACAACCCGGGATGGTACGACGCCTACCTGACGCAGGCCGCGCTGACCCACCTCGGCGCCGCCTGAGGCGACGCCGCTTCGACACGGCGGTGCGGCAGCCCAAGCCGCACCGCCGTTTTTAGTGCCGGACTTCGACTAGACCAACAAGGGGCTCCGCTTCGTGTATTCGATCCGCTTCCGCATCGCCCGCTGGGTGCTGGCCCACCGCCGGCTGTCCGCCGCCGCGTTCCTGCTGGTGACCCTGTTCTTCGCCGCCGGGCTGCCGCGCGTGCACCTGCGCACTATCTTCCGCGACCTGCTGCCGCAGGACGACGAGTTCGTGAAGGTCTACAAGGACCACCCGGACTTCGGCAACCCGCTGACCGTGGCGGTGATGATCAAGCGCAAGAACGGCGACATCTACAACGCCGAGACCATCGCCAAGGTGTGGAAGTTCACCCGCGACATCGACCTGGCGCCGGGCGTGGACCACGACCAGATCCTGTCGATCACCACCGAGAAGGCGCGCTACGCCGAGGCCACCCCGGTGGGCATCGACATGCACCCGCTGATGGGCGACCACCCGCCGCAGGCGCCCGACGAGATCCAGCAGTTCCGCGAGCACGTGGAGATGGCGCCCAACGTGCGCGTGTTCCTGATCTCGCGCGACGACACCGCGGCCATCGTCACCGCCACCTTCATCGAGCAGCGGGTGGACTACGGCCAGGTGTTCCACTACATGCACGACCTGGTGGAGGCGGCGCGCGACAAGGACCACGACGTGGTCATGGCCGGCCAGCCGATCCTGATCGGCTGGGTCTACCAGTACGAGCTGCAGATGATCGGCATCTTCTGCGTCACCCTGGCGGCGCTGGTGATCGCGCTGGTGCTGTACATGCGCAACGTGGTGGGCGTGGTCACGCCGATCATCACCTCGGCCACCGCCGGCATCTGGGCGTTCGGCTTCGTCGGCTGGCTCAACATCTCCATCGAGCCGCTGCTGATGGTGGTGCCGCTGCTGCTCACCGCGCGCTCGTTCTCGCATTCGGTGCAGTTCACCGAGCGCTTCTACGAGGTGTACGCCACGGTCAAGGACCGCGTGAAGGCGGCCGAGATCACCATGGGGGTGATGATGGCCCCCAGCGTGCTGGGCATCATCACCGACATCCTCGGCATCTTCATCGTCGGCTTCGCGCCGATCCCGGCGATGGTGCGGCACGCGATCTTCTGCGGCATGTGGGCGGTGTGGCTGATCCCCACCGGCGTGGTGCTGATCTCGCTGCTGCTGGCCAGCCTGCCCCCGCCGCGCAATGTCGAGCAGCTGGTCGGCCGCGGCAGGACTTCGGGCGTGCACCGCAAGTTCCACGACGCGCTGGGCAGCATCGCCAGCCTGTCCTACGGCCGGCGCGCGCGCGTCACCACGGTGGTGGTGGCGCTGGCTTCGGTGGTGTCGATCTACATCGCCCAGCAGATCAAGTTCGGCAACCCGGTGGAGGGCACCAACCTGCTCTGGTACGACTCCGATTTCAACACCGCGGTGCGCAAGCTCAACGCCAACTTCCCCGGCGTCAACACGCTGGAGATCGTGCTGGAGGCCAAGGACCAGCAGAACCCGAGCTGGGTGATGAACCAGGCCGACACCGCCATGACCATGCTCAAGCTCGAGCGGATCGTCGAAAAAGGCCCGCTGCCGCCGCGCGCCACGCTGTCGTTCGCCGACTACGAGACCGAGGGCAACCGGCTGTTCAACGGCGGCAACCCGAAATGGATGCCGCTGGATCCGCGCGACGAGGCGGTCAACGCCGCCGCCATCGGCGTGATGATGGGCTCCAGCGCCAAGAACTTCGGCCACGTCACCAACTTCACCATGCAGAACGGCACCGTGTCGCTCTGGTACAAGGACAACAAGCAGGAAACCGTCGACGCCGCGCTCAAGGAGGCGCGAGCGGCGATCGCCGAGGTGGGCGCGGACCACCCGGCGTTCCGCATCCGCCTGGGCACCGGCACCATCGCCCTGCAGGAGGCGGTCAACCAGGTCATCGCACGCTTCCACTGGGTGGTGCTGGCGGTGCTGAACCTGCTGATCCTGCTCACCTGCAGCCTGACCTACCGCTCGCTGGTGGCCGGCCTGCTGCTGCTGGTACCGGTGAACCTGGCCAACCAGGTGCTGTACGCGGCCATGCACCTGATGGGCGTGGGCCTGGACACCAACTCGCTGATCGTCGCCGCGATCGGCGTGGGCGTCGGCATCGACTACGGCATCTACCTGCTGTCGCGCATCTGCGAGGAGTACCACGCCGCCGAGGGCGACTGGGGCGTGGCCATCACCGCCGCGCTGCGCACCACCGGCAAGGCCATCATGTTCACCGCCAGCATCATGACCTTGGGCATAGCGCCCTGGTATTTCCTGTCCGGCCTGAAGTTCGTCGCCGACATGGGGCTGCTGCTGATCGTGATCATGGCGATCAACATGGTGCTGGCGCTGGTGGTGCTGCCGCTGCTGGTATGGCTGGTCAAGCCGACCTTCGTCCATCGCCGGGACCTCATCATCGGCGAGGGCGTGGACCTGTCGCTGTTCACCGACGCCCTGCACGAGACCGAACCGGCGCGGGCGCCGGCCTGAGCCAACGCATGAAATCGGCCCGGCGGCGCCACGAGCGTCGCCGGGCTTGCTTTGCGCAGCAGCTTGATGCAAAAAATGCGGCAGCCGTCGGCTGATTCGCGCTTATCAGGAGGAGACGAATCGATGGGCATCCAGCACGATCCGCTGACCGGCGCCGGCCGGACCACCCGGCGCGACCCGCGCATCGCCATCGTCGGCGCCGGCATGTCGGGCCTGCTGATGGGCATCCAGCTCAAGAAAGCCGGCATCGACAGCTTCACCATCTTCGAGAAGGGCCCGGCGGTCGGCGGCACCTGGCGCGACAACACCTACCCGGGCCTGGCCTGCGACGTGCCGGCGCGCCTGTACACCTATTCCTTCGACACCAACCCCAACTGGAACCACCGCTACGCCCGCGGCTACGAGATCCAGAAATACTTCGAATCGGTTCCGGCCAAGTTCGACCTCGCCCCGCACATCCGCTTCAACACCGAGCTGGCCGACGCCCGCCACGCCAACGGCGAATGGCTGGTGACGACCAAGGACGGCCAGACCCTGGCGGTGGATTTCCTGGTCACCGCCACCGGCATCCTGCACCATCCCAGCTACCCGGAGATCAAGGGCCTGGAAAGCTTCGCCGGCGCCTGCTTCCACAGCGCGCGCTGGGACCACGGCGTGCCGCTGCAGGGCAAGCGCGTCGGCGTGATCGGCACCGGCTCCACCGCCGTGCAGATCACCACCGCGCTGGTGGACAAGGTGGCGAAATTCGAGCTGTTCCAGCGCACCCCGCAGTGGGTGTGCCCGCAGATGGACACCGCCTACTCGGAGACCAACAAGCGCCTGTTCGCGCGCATCCCGCTGCTGCGCCGGCTGGTCTACGCGGTCTACAAGAAGTATTTCGAGCTGACCTTCGGCCGCGCCGTGGTCGGCGACAAGCGCCTGATGGCGGCGATCTCCTGGCTGTGCCGGCGCCACCTGGCCACGGTGAAGGACCCCGAGCTGCGCCGCAAGCTCACGCCCAGCTACTACCCGGCCTGCAAGCGGCTGATCTTTTCCGACACCTTCTACAAGGCGATCCAGCATCCGGCCGCCGAGCTGGTCACCGAGGGCATCGACCATGTCGAGCCGCGCGGCGTGGTCGACAAGAGCGGCCGGCTGCACGAGCTCGACGTGCTGGTGCTCGCCACCGGCTTCAAGGCCCACGAGTACATGCGACCGATGCACGTCGCCAACGAAAGCGGCCTGACCCTGGACCAGGCCTGGGCCAAGGGCGCCTTCGCCCACCGCACGGTCGGCCTGCCGGGCTTCCCGAACTTCTTCATGCTGATGGGGCCGCACAGCCCGATCGGCAATTTCTCGCTGATCTCCATCGCCGAGATGCAGGTGCGTTACATCATGACCTTCATCGAGCTGTTCCGGCAGGGCAAGTGCAGCAAGGTGGAGCCGGCGGCCGAGGCGGCCCGGCTGTACAACGACGCGATCCGCAACGCGCTCAAGGGCACCGTGTGGATGACCGGCTGCCGCAGCTGGTACTTCGACCAGAACGGCCTGCCCGCCCTGTGGCCCTGGACCTTCGGCCGCTACCGCCACGAGATGAAGGCGCCGCGGCTGGACGAGTTCGTGCTGAGCTGAGCGGTTCGCCGGAAATCCCGCCATGGACCCGAAATTCCGCCCGCTGTTCGTCGTCGACATCCAACTGCATCCCCCGCAGATGCAGGCGCGCACGCCGCTGGGCGAAAGAAAGCTGGTGCCGGTTGCCGGCGGCAGCTTCGAAGGCGCGCGCCTGCGCGGCAAGGTGCTGGGCGGCGCTTCCGCCGACTGGGCGCTGACCCGCCACGACGGCGTGCTGGTGCTCGACGTGCGCCTGACCCTGGAGACCGACGACGGCGAGCGCGTCCTGATGCGCTACGGCGGCCTGCGCCACGGCCCCGCCGACGTGCTGGCACGCGTCGCCCGCGGCGAGCCGGTGGATCCGGCCAGCTACTACTTCCGCACCACGCCGACCTTCGAGGCGCCGCTGGGCAAGTACGACTGGCTCAACCGGCTGCTGGCCATCGGGATCGGGGAGCGGATGAAGGAAGGCCCGCGCTACACTGTTTTCGAGATTCTTTAACAGGCTGCCAAAAAACCCGGTATTCCTGCAGCCTGCGATTGGCGAATGGAGGTGCCAACGAAGATCGAGCACGCGAGTAGCTGATCTTCGGGAGTGTGGAAAAGTCACGCCTTTTTGACTGCCACCTGAAAAAGGCCAAGGATGTCCTTTTTCAGCAACCCGTTATGTCCAATCAGGGCGCGATGCCGAGATCATCACCGCCCAAGATAGGGGCGCACGCGTTTGGCCGCCGCGCTCAATGGAGTGATTACGCGGCTGGAAAAGAACAAGGGCGGCGTCGGCCGGGTGCGGCGGCACGAACGGACTGTGCACCTGACCTTATCGCTTGGATTCCTCCGCGCCGGCGCTATGCAAGGCCTCACGAGCCGCGCGGGCAAGAAAGCCGGAACGGGTCTCGCCATGAGACTCGGCAAACCGGTCGATGCGGCGAAGCAGCCGCGCGGGTAACGTGACGTTGACTCGTTCCGCACCAGTTTCCAGTTCCGCCTCGTCGAGATCGAGCACAACCCAGACCGCACCGGCGTACTCCGGGTCGGCTTGGAGTTGTTCAAGAGTGCGGTTCTGAATTTCGATTCCTTCAGCGTCCATGCCTTCCAGGTGCAAAAGAACAGCTTCGCGCGCCGCCCCGATCGCCGCATCGAGCGTGCCGCCAGCGGAGAAGCAGCCCGGCAAATTTGGAACTGTTACGCCATAGTCCGAGCCCGGATCCTTATGAATCGCAAGTACATATTGCATGTGATGCTCTCAGCCCCTGATTACCCGAGGCGCGGTGCAAGTCCTTCGAGTCGCTGACATCTATTGCATGTGCACATGACGCCGCAGACTACTTCCAGTTCCAACCTGCTTGCCGAAAAATACTGCGCAACGTGCCAGTGGGAATATCCGAGCGAGGATGCGGGACAGTCACCAGGCCGGGGCGTGCAGGATGCTTGAACTGCTGGTGGCTGCCGCGAACGCGGCAAACCTCCCAGCCCTCTGCTTGCAGCCGCCGTATAACATCCGCACTCTTCATTGTGTGTATTTTTACACACTATATTGCTGGTATCAAAGAGAGGCCGCGCCTGCGCGTAACAATCTTGCCTGGAATCACCGCCCATCAGGAACTTACTTTCAGCAATGGCGTAGCGGTGCCGAAGCTGCGCCTGATGCTGGATACTTAAGATGAATCGCGCATCCTGATGAACTGCCACGGCATGCGCCTTCACCGCGCGGATGTCTTGGCATCTCACATGTAGCGAGGCTGTCGATCTCGCCGACTAATACCGCCGCACCGCGCCAACCATCAAAGCGCCGCTGGGCAAGTACGACTGGCTCAACCGGCTGCTGGCCGTCGGGATCGGCGAGCGGATGAAGGAAGGTCCGCGCTATACCGTCTTCGAAATCCTGTAATCCCGCGGGAACGCCTGCATCCGCAGACAAAAAAGCCGGGGCTTGCGCCCCGGCTTTTTCGCCCGCCCGTATGGGAGGCTAGTGCACCCGCTCCAGCACCGTCGCCACGCCCTGCCCCATGCCGATGCACATGGTGGCCAGGCCGAACTGGGCATCCTTCTGTTGCAGGACGTGCGCCAGCGCGCCGGTGATGCGCGCGCCCGAGCAGCCCAGCGGATGACCCAGGGCGATGGCGCCGCCGTGGATGTTGACGTGGTCGCGGCGGTCCAGCAGCTTCATTTCGGTGAGCACCGCCAGCGACTGCGCGGCGAAGGCCTCGTTCAGCTCGAAGTACTGGATGTCCTTGAGGCTCAGTCCGGCGCGCTGCAGCGCCTTCTTGGTGGCCGGCACCGGGCCGATGCCCATGATGCTGGGGTCGCAGCCCGACGACGCCATGGCGCGGATCTTCGCCATCGGCTTGGCGCCGAGCGCGCGCGCCTTGTCGGCCGACATCACCAGCACCGCCGAGGCGCCGTCGGAGATGGCCGAGCTGTTGCCGGCGGTGACCGAGCCCTTGGGGTTGAACGCCGGCTTGAGCTTGCCCAGGTCGTCCAGGTTGGCGTCGGCGCGCACCACTTCGTCGAAGTCCACCAGCAGCGGCGTGCCGTCGGCCTCGTGGCCCGCCACCGGCACCATCTCGTTGGCGAAGGCGCCGTCCTGCCGCGCCTTGTAGGCGCGCTGGTGCGAAGCCAGGGCGAACTCGTCCTGCGCCTTGCGCGAGACCTGGTACATGGTCGCCAGCATTTCCGCGGTCAGTCCCATCGAGGCGGCGGCGCGGGCGGTATTCAGCGACAGCTCCGGGTTGCCGTCGAAGCCGTGGTTCATCGGCACGTGGCCCATGTGCTCCACGCCGCCGCAGATGTAGAGGTCGCCGACGCCGTTGGCGATGGCGTTGGCCGCGGAATGGATGGCGGTCATCGACGAGCCGCACAGGCGGTTGACGGTCTGCCCGGACACCTGGTGCGGCAGGCCGGCCAGCAGCGCCACCTGGCGGGCGATGTTGAAGCCCTGCTCCAGGGTCTGCTGCACGCAGCCCCAGATGACATCCTCGATCTCGCCCGGCTTGACCGCCGGATTGCGCTTGAGCAGCGCCCGGATCAGCTCGGCCGAGAGGTTCTCGGCGCGGACGTTGCGGAACACGCCGCCCTTGGAACGGCCCATCGGGGTGCGGACGGCATCGACGATCACGACATCGGTCATTTTCGAACTCTCCAAAATACGCCCAAATTGCTCAGATTCTTTCGCTGCGGGTCCGGCTCAGCGGCAGACCCAGGAAGCCGGCCTCACGGGGCGTAGTAGCTCTGGCCATTGGCCGCCATCTCGCGCATGCGCGCGGTCGGCTCGTACAGCTTGCCCAGGGACTTGTACTGGTCGCACTTGGCGACGAACCTGGCCAAGCCGGTCAGGTCGGCGTACTTCAGCGCTCCGCCCAGGTGGGCCGGGAAACCGATGCCCAGGATCAGGCCCATGTCGGCCTCGCTGGCGGTTTCAACGATGTTCTCCTCCAGGCAGCGAGCGGTCTCGATCACCATCGGGATCATCAGCCGGTCGATGATCTCCTCGTCGCTGAAGTCGCGCGTGCCGTTGGGCTGCACCGCCGCCAGCAGCTTGTAGCTGTCTTCGGCCGGGCCGCGCTTGGGCTTGCCCTTGGGGTCGGTTTCGTACTTGTAAAAGCCGACGCCGTTCTTCTGGCCGTAGCGCTTGTTTTCGAACATCACGTCGATCGCCGACTTGAAGGTCTTGGCCATGCGGTCCGGGTAGCCGGCCGCCAGCACGTCCTCCACGTGGTGCGAGGTGTCGATGCCGACCACGTCCTGCAGGTACGACGGCCCCATCGGCCAGCCGAAGCCTTCGGCCACCTTGTCCACCTTGACGAAGTCGGCGCCGTCGCGCAGCAGCATGGACCAGCCGCCGAAATACGGGAACAGGATGCGGTTGACCAGGAAGCCGGGGCAGTTGTTCACCACGATCGGCGTCTTGCCCAGCGCCGTGGCGTAGCCGACGATCGTCGCCACCGCCTCCGGGCTGCTCCTGGCGCCCTTGATCACCTCCACCAGCGGCATGCGGTGCACCGGGTTGAAGAAGTGCATGCCGAGGAAGTTTTCCGGCCGCTTCAGCGCGCCGGCCAGCTCGTCGATGGAGATCGACGAGGTGTTGGAGGCGATCACCGCGTCGGGCCGCGCCACCGCCTCGACCTCGGCCAGCACCGCCTTCTTGATCTTGGCGTTCTCCACCACCGCCTCGACCACGACGTCGACATGGCCGAAGTCGCCGTAGTTCAGCGTGGGGCGGATCTCCGCCAGCGTGGCGCCGGCCTTTTCGGCGCTGAGCCGGCCGCGCTCAACCTGCTTGGCGAGCAGCTTGTTGGCCTCGGACATGCCCAGGTCCAGCGCCTTGTCGGCGATGTCCTTCATGATGATCGGCACGCCGCGCGAAGCGGACTGGTAGGCGATGCCGCCGCCCATGATGCCGGCGCCGAGCACGGCGGCGTGCTTCACCGGACGCGCGATCTTGGCGTACTGCTTGCCCTTGCGCTTGAGCAGCTGGTCGTTGAGGAACAGGCCGATCAGCGCGTTCGCCGAAGGCAGCTTGGCGACCTTGGCGAAGGCCTGCGACTCGATCGTCAGCGCCTCGTCGCGCGACTTGCCCGCACCCTTCTGGATTTCGCTCACCGCCGCCATCGGCGCCGGGAAGTGCTTCCCCGCGCGGGCGGCGACCAGGCCCTTGGCGGTCTCGAACACCATCGCCGTTTCCACCGGCGGCAGCTGCAGCGGGCCCTTCTTCTGGGCGCGGCGCGCCTTCCAGTCGTAGGCGCCGGACTGCGCCAGCGCCAGCACTTTGAGCGCCGCCGCGCGCAGCTTCTCGGGCGGCACCACCGCGTCCACCGCGTGCTGTTTCAGCGCCGCGTCGGCCTTCTGCTGCTCGCCGCCGGCGATCCACTCGATGGCGTTGTCCGCGCCGATCAGGCGCGGCGCACGCACGGTGCCGCCGAAGCCCGGGAAGATGCCCAGCTTGACCTCCGGGAAGCCGACCTGTGCCTTGGTCGACATCACGCGGTAGTCGGTGGACAGCGCCATTTCGAAGCCGCCGCCCAGGGCCAGGCCGTTGATCGCGGTGACGCTGGGGAACGGCAGGTCTTCCACGCCGCTGAAGATCTTGTTGACCTCGATGCCCCACTGCGCGATCTCTTCCTCGGAACGGGCGAAATTGGCGCCGAACTCGGTGATGTCCGCGCCGACGATGAACACGTCCTTGGCGCTGGTGACCAGCAGGCCCTTGATCGCGCCGTCCTTGAGGATGGCGGCGGTGGCGTCGCGCAGCTCGTCCAGCGTGCGCCGGTCGAACTTGTTGATGGCATCGTTGCGCCGGTCGAAACACAGCTCGGCGATATCGCCGTCGAGCCGGCGGACCTGGATGGATTGGCCTTGATACATGGACGAGCGCTTCCTTGAGGCTGATTGGGAACTTTTTGAGACGGCCCGCGCCGTACCGCCAGGCAGGCCGCCAGGATCGAGGAGTTTTGCGGGATGATATACGCCTGCGTACGGTTGGACAACGAAACGGCTCGCGGAAGTGCCTCGCGGCGGCCCCGCGGGAAGTGCCGGGCACGAACCAATTTTCCATCTTTGACAACGATTTACCGCGATGCCTAGAATCAATTCGAAGCCTGCTCTCCAGCCATCGCCGCAACGCCGCAGCGCACCTGCCGGACCTGTCCCCGTGCCCGACCGCCGGGCGGCCGCAACAGCTCCGCAGGAGATCTTCCGGCGTCGCGGCGGCGAAGGCAGGCCACCGCGCCGGCAACCCGTTTTCGAAACTCGTCCGACCCATCGCCCGATGCCGCCCAGCCCCAAGCGCGTTGACATCCTGAGGCGGCGGCCCTGCCGCTCCATTGCCGAACCGCCGCCGTCCGTAACGGCGCCCGGCACACGCCCGCGCAAGCGGCCATGAAGCTGAGCATCTCGCAGAGCACCGACATCTGCCGCCTGCTGGCGGACCCCAGCCGGCTGCGCCTGCTGCTGCTGCTGGAAGCGCAGCCGCTGGCGGTGGCGGAGCTGACCGAAATCACCGGGCTGGCGCAAAGCCGGGTATCGACTCACCTGGGCCGGCTCAAGCGCGCCGGGCTGGTGCGCGACCAGCGTACCAACGGCGCCTCGCTCTATACCCTGGCCACCGGCGACAGCAGCGCGGCCGAGCTGTGGACCCTGATGCGCGGCCAGCTCGACGACGGCCAGGCCCGGCTGGACGTGGAGCGCGCCGCCGAGGTGGTGCGCAAGCGCAAGGCCGGCCAGACCTGGGCCGAGTCGGTGGCCGGCCGCATGGAGCTGCACTATTCGCCGGGCCGCACCTGGGAAGCCACCGCGCACGCCCTCATCGGCCTGCTGAACCTGGGCGACACCCTGGACGTTGCCAGCGGCGACGGCGTGCTGGCCGAGCTGATCGCCGGACAGGCACGCTCGGTCACCTGCCTGGACATCAGCGCCAAGGTGCTGGCGGCGGCGCGCAAGCGCCTGCGCCAGGCCGGCAACGTCAGCTTCTGCCGCGGCGACATGAACGCCCCGCCGTTCCGTCCCGGCAGCTTCGACCAGGTCTTCGCGATGCACGCGCTGGTCTACGCGCACGAGCCCAAGGCGGTGATCGCCGCCGCCGCGCCGCTGCTGCGCAAAGGCGGCCGGCTGGTGGTGGCAACGCTCAACGCGCACCGCCACGAGGCCGCCAAGCAGGCTTACGACCACGTCAACCTGGGCGTGGGTGTGGACGCCCTGCAGCGCTGGCTGCGCGGCTGCGGCCTGGCCGTGGAAATGTGCCGGGTGACCTCGAGGGAACCGCGGCCGCCCTACTTCGAGGTGATCACGGCACTCGCGCGGATGCCATAGCGGGCTGTTCGAGGCGGGTCGAATCGGTCCGCCAATGAACGCAAATAAACGCCAATAACAACGAATTGAAAATCTATATATTTGCGTTTATTCGCGTTCATTTGCGGACCAAATAATTACTCCGTCCAAAGCTGCCGGCCGCTCTTCTTGACGATGGCGGCCATGCGATCGCGGTGGGCGGCGGCCTCTTCCTCGCTGGCGCGGATCACCAGCAGCGGCCGCGGCGGCGCACCCAGCAGTTCCTGCAACTGTTCCAGCCCCGGCACCGCCGTGCTGCCGTCCGCGGGGCCGCGGTCCAACAGCAGCGCGGCTTGGCCGCCGGTCATCGCCAGGTAGACTTCCGCCAGCAGGCGCGCATCCAGCAAGGCACCGTGCAGGTCGCGGTTGGAATTGTCCACGCCGTAGCGTTTGCACAGCGCGTCGAGCCCGGCCTTCTGCCCCGGGTGCAGCCGCCGCGCCAGCGCCAGCGTGTCCACCACCGTACAGATCTGCGCGATCCGCTCGGGGTGGCCGGCGCGCTCGAGCTCCATGTCCAGGAAGCCGACGTCGAACGCGGCGTTGTGGATCACCAGCTCGGCGCCGCGCAGGTAGTCGAGCAGGCTGGAGGAGATTTCGGCGAATCGCGGCTTGGCGGCGAGGAATGCGGCGTCGATGCCGTGGACGTCGAGCGCGCCGGCGTCGATGGCGCGGTCGGGGTTGAGGTAATGGTGGAAGTCGTCGCCGGTGATGCGGCGGCTCTTCATCTCGACGCAGCCGATTTCGATGACGCGGTGCCCCTCCGACACTTCCAGGCCGGTGGTCTCGGTGTCCAGCACGATCTGCCGCGGTGGCGTCGGGCTCACGCGGCGCTCCCGGCGTGCCGGCCCAGGTGCTGGTCCAGGCCGCGGTTGGCCAGCCGGTCGGCGGCCTCATTGCCGGCGTCGCCCGAATGCCCCTTGACCCAGCGCCAGTCCACCGCATGGCGCGCAGCCGCCGCGTCGAGCCGCTGCCACAGGTCCTGGTTCTTCACCGGCTTGCGGTCGGCGGTGCGCCAGCCCTTGGCCTTCCAGCCCGGCAGCCACTGGGTCAGGCCCTGCATGACGTAAACCGAGTCGGTGTGCAGCGTCACCGTGCACGGCTGGCGCAAGGCTTCGAGCGCGGCGATCGCCGCGGTCAGCTCCATGCGGTTGTTGGTGGTGTGGGTCTCGCCGCCGCAGAGTTCCTTGACGTGGCCGTTCCAGCGCAGCAGCGCGCCCCAGCCGCCCGGGCCGGGGTTGCCGCGGCAGGCGCCATCGGTATAGGCGACCACGGACTTGTGCTGGACCGCCTTGCCGGCGGTCATTCGGGCTGCTTGGGCATGCCGCGCAGGTTGGGCACCGCGCCGCCGATGGCGCCGGGCACCAGGTTGCGCACCTGCGCGCGCTGCTGCCGCCCCACCAGGGTCACCGGCAGCACGCGCTTCTTGGCCATGATCAGGTAGGCGTCCGTGATCGGGCCGACCAGGCTGTGGAACCCGAACGGCTCGTCGGCGCTGCGCGGCTCCATCCGCGGGAATCCCGCGCCGTAGCGGCGGATCAGCAGCACCTCGAAGTCCAGCAGCTGCAGCCATTCGCACAGGCGCGCGGTGCTGACGAAGCGCGCGCCCGGCGGAAACGCGGCGTAGCGCAGGCCGATGCGCTGGCGCAGCCCCCACGGGCTCCACGGCGAAAAGCCGAGGATCAGCAGGCGGCCGCGGTCGGTGAGGATGCGGCTGGACTCGCGCAGCACGTCGTGCGGCGAACGCGAGAATTCCAGGGTGTGCGGCAACAGCACGGCGTCCACGCTTTTGCTCAGCACCGGCAAGCGCTCAGGCTCCACCAGCGACTGCACCTCGGCGTCGCCGATGGTGCCGAGCACCGCCTTGTGCAGCATGTCGGCGCCCGCCAGCAGCCGCTGGCCGCGCCCCCAGTTGCCGATCTGCAGGATGTGGCGGCCGAACAGCTCGGGCAGCAGCCTGCGCAACTCGCGTGCTTCCAGCGCCAGCAGGCGGCGCCCGCGCCGGCTCTGCTGCCACAGGCCGAGCGTGTAGCGGGAAAACGGCTCGCCGCCGCGGATGGTAAGTTTGTGGGAGCCCATGTTGACGCGCCGACTTTAACCGATACACGATCGCACTACATACAAGGATCGCACCAGATGCAGGATCGCACCAGCAGGATCGCACTAACTATGACAACCGTCACGCCATTGCCTGCGTTCAGCGACAACTACCTCTGGCTGATCCGCAGCGGCGGCCTGGCCGCAGTGGTCGATCCCGGCGACGGCCAGGTGGTTCTGGATGCGCTGCGGCGCGAAGGCCTGCAGCTGGCGGCGGTGCTCGTCACCCACCACCATCCGGACCACGTCGGCGGCGTGGAGCTGCTGCGCAGCCAGTTCGAGGGCGTGGCCGTGTATGGCCCGCGCGCCGAAGCCGGCAAGATCGCCGGGCTCGGCACGCTGCTCGACGACGGCGACACGCTGCACCTGCCGGAACTCGGCTTGCGCTTCCAGATCCTCGCGGTGCCGGGCCATACGCTGGGACACATCGCCTACCACGAACCCGCCGCCGGCCTGCTGTTCTGCGGCGATACGCTGTTCGCCGCCGGCTGCGGACGCCTGTTCGAAGGCACTCCTGCGCAGATGTTCGGCTCGCTGCAGCGGCTGGCCGGACTGCCGGCGGACACCGCCGTGTACTGCGCGCACGAGTACACGCTGTCCAACCTGGACTTCGCCCGCGCGGTTGAGCCCGACAACCAGCCGCTGGCCGCGGAAATGCAGCGCGTCCGCGAACTGCGCGCGGCCGGCCAGCCCAGCGTGCCCAGCAGCGTGGCCCGCGAGCGCCAATTCAATCCGTTCCTCCGCTGCGCCGTGCCGAACGTCGGCGCCGCCGCCGAACGGCACACCGGTAGGAAACTATCGTCCCCGGTCGAGGTCTTTGCCGAGCTCCGCAAATGGAAGGATGGCTATCGCCCTAAATTATGAACCTTGCGTGACAAGCCGCCTGCGACTGTGACGGGGTGCACATAACTGCTTCGATTGCAGCCGCATTCGACAGGCCATTTGTTAGACTTCAAAAATCAACGGGTTCCAATCTTTCATGACGAAGCACCCACGGGGGGATGTCTGGCGCGGCGTGCTTCTGGCGGCTCTGCTCGCGCCGGCGGCCGCGTGGGCACAGGCGGCACCCGCCGACGTTTCGCCGCTGCAGCTCGATCAGAACATCCAGCAGCTCAAGGAACAGGTGCTCGCCATCGAGCAGCAGGCCGAGACCCTGGAGCAGGGTTACCTGTATCCGACCCAGAGCCGCGTGTCGTTCTACATCGGCACCAAGACACCGGGCCTGGTCATTTCCAAGATTTCGCTGTCGCTCGACGGCGGCGCGCCGGTCAATTACTACTATTCGGAGCGCGAAGGCGTGGCGCTGCAGGACCACGGCGACCTGCAGCGCATCTTCAGCTGCACGCTCGCGCCGGGCGGGCACCGCCTGCACGCCGACTTCGCCGCCCAGTACGCCGACGCGCGGCCGCAGGATCGCCCGTTCGTGGGCCACCTGGACACGCCGTTCACCAAGGATGACGGCCCGGCCGAGATGGAATTGTCGCTGGGCCAGGATGCCTCCACGGCGCCGCTGGCGCTCAAGCTGCGCCAGTGGAGCAGCGGCGGCGCCGGCGCTTACGTCGCCGGCGGCGCCGACGATCCGCGCATGCGCTCCGCCGCGTTCCTGGCCGACATCGGCCAGTACCTGAGCGCCTCGGCGCTGCTGCTGCGCATCCGCAACGAGACGCCGGACCAGGCCATGGCGCCTGCGTTCAACCTGCAGCTGGCGCAGGACACGCTGGACTTCGGCATGCCGCAGCGCGCCCAGGACCTGTTCGACGGGGCGGGCGCGGCGGCGCTGGAGCCGGTGGAGCTGGCCAAGGCGCGGCTCAAGCTTGCGGAATTCCTCTACCAGCGCGGCTATTACGACCGTGCCGCCGCCGAGCTCGGCGGCGCGCGCGGCCAGCTTCCGCCGGAGCTGGCGGGCGGCTGGCAGGACCTGCTGTCGCGCGTGCTGCTGCAGCAGGAGCGCTACGGCGAGGCCGCCGACGCGCTCGGTACCGTCGAGACCGCCGCCAACCTGCCTCTGCACATGCGCTACAACCTGGGCGTGGCGCTGATCCGCGGCGGTCGCGCCGACCAGGGCGTCAAGGTGCTGGACGAAGCCGGCCGCGCCGCGACCAAGGACAAGTCCGAGTTGCCCATGCGCGACAAGGTCAACCTGTCGCTGGGCTACTACCTGATGCGCGGCGGCCAGGGCAACGCCGCAATCCCGATCTTCGGACGTGTCCGCGACCAGGGCGCGTTTGCCAACCGCGCGCTGCTCGGCATGGGCTGGGCTCACCTCGGCCCGGCCGGCTCGGCGCCGGCGGCCGGAGGCGGCAGCGGCGGCGTCAACCCGTTTGCCTCGCTGGCGACGATCGGAGCGCTGCTGCAGTCGGGCGCCGAGCATCCGGACGGTGCCACCGCGCGCGTGCGGCAGTCGATCAAGCTGGACGCGCTCACGCCCGAGCAGCAGGCACGGCTGCGCAAGGCGCTGGTGCCCTGGGTCGAGCTGATCAGCCGCGACCCCATGGATCCCGCCGTCCAGGAGGGCATGCTGGCGATCCCCTATGCCCTGGACGGCCTCGGCGCGCACGGCGAAGCGCAGCAATACTACGAGCGGGCCATCGGCGCGCTCGAGCAGACCCACCAGCGGCTGCAGGCGACCATGGCCGACGTCCGCAACGGGCGCATGGTGGATGCGATGGTGTTCCGCGACGCCGACGCGGAAAACGGCTGGAGCTGGAAACTGCGCGACCTGCCCGGGGTGGACGAAGCCTTCTATCTGAACTCGCTGCTGGCGGAGAACAGCTTCCAGGAATCGCTCAAGAACTACCGCGACGCGCGCCTGCTGCAACGCGCCCTGGACACCTGGAACAAGCATCTCGGCGACCTGCAGGACGTCTACCGGGCACGCGCGCAGGACAACGCCGGCTCCGCGCCGGACGGCGGCGCCGCCGCCGAAGCCGCGCTGCCCGCACTGGCCGGCGACGCCGCAAGGCGGCTGATGCTGGCCAACCACCTGGCGGTTGCAGTGCCGCAGCGCGATGCCAGCGGCGTCGTGCAGGCGCCGCTGGCGCTCAAGCTGGCCGGCATGCCCGAGCACTTCGAGGGCTTCTACGAGCAGGCGCAGTCGCTGCGTGACCGCATCGCCAGCTTGCAGCCCGCGGTGGATCAGGCCGCCGCCGCGCAACGCGGCGTGTTACAGGACGTGGCGCTGGCCGACCTCGGGGCACAGAGCAACCTGGTCGAGAAATACCTGGTGGAATCGCACCTGGCGCTCGCGCGCATCTACGACAGCGAGCCCAAAGGCGGCCACCCGTGAAGCGCGCCGGCGCCATTGCGGCGATGTGCCTGTGGCTGACCGCTTGCGGGTGGGTGCTACCGCACAAGGATGATTCCTCCGCGCCGCAGCAGCTGAGCAAGCTGGACAAGGACAAGGCGCCGCCGCCGGCGAAGCTCGCCATCCAGCCCTCCGCCGAGATCACGCCGGACCCCGAAAAGGCGCTGGAGAACTACCGCAGGCTGCTCGAGTTGCATCCGGACTCCGCCACCGCCGCCGAAGCCGGCCGCCGCATCGCCGACCTGCAGGTGCAGATCGAGGATGCCAAGGGCAATACCGACAACGGCGCGGCCCTGCGCGAGTCCATCGGCATCTACACCAGGCTGCTGGCCGAGCGGCCCAACGATCCGGGCAACGACCTGGTGCTGCACCAGCTCGCCCGCGCCTACGACATCACCGGCAATCCCGAGCAGGCGCTGGCCACGCTGCAGCGGCTGGCGCATTCCTACCCGTCCTCGCCGATGGCGGTGGACGCGCATTTCCGCATCGGCGAGATTCTCTACTCGCACGATCGCTTCGAAGAAGCGGTGCCGGAATACCAGGCGGTGGTCGCCGCCGGCCCGCAGAACCCCTTGTTCGAACCGGCCCAGTTCAAGTACGGCTGGTGCCTGTACCAGCTGCAGCGCTACGCCGACGACATCGCCGCGTTCTTCGCCGTCCTCGACCGCAATCTCCCCGCCGGCCAGCCGGAAGATCCGGAGGCGGCGGTCAAGGCCACGCCGGCGGAAAAGCAGGATGCGGTCAAGCAGTCGTTGCACGTGGTCAGCCTGTCGTTTGCTGCGCTCGGCGGCGGCGCCGCGGTCAACGACTACTTCAGGCAGCACGGAGAGCCGCGCTTCGCCGTGCTGGTCTACCGGCAGATCGGCGACTTCATGCTGGAGAAGCGCCGCTACACCGATGCGGCGGCGGCCTTTGCCGCCTTCATCCAGTCGCACCCGGCGGACCCGCACGCGCCGCAATTCCAGATGCTGGTGATCGGCGCGCTGCGCGACGGCGGATTCCCGGACCTGGTGGTGGCCGAGAAGCAGCGTTACGCCGAAACCTACAACCCGGCCGCGCCGTACTGGAAAGGCGCCACGCCCACGGCGCAGGTGATGGCCGACCTGCGTATCCACCTGGAAGACCTGGCACGCCACTACCAGGCCAGGGCGCAGCAGGATGCGCCGACCGACACTGCGGCCAAGCGCGCCGACTTCGCCACCGCCGCCGGCTGGTACCGGCGCATCCTGCAGTTCTACCCGCAGGATCCGAAGCTGGCCGACATCAACCTGCTGTATGCCGACGCGCTGTACGACGGCGAGCAGACCCGGGATGCCGCACAGGAGTACTACAAGACCGCCTACACCTACCCCGGCTATGCCAAGGCGCCGGAGGCGGCCTACGCCTCGGTGCAGGCCTACCAGCGGCTGGCGGCACAGGCTGCGCCGGCGGATCGCGCGGCCGCGCTGCGCGCATCGGCCGATGCCGGCGTCAAGCTGGCCGACAGCTTTCCGCAGCACCCGCAGGCTGCCACGGTGCTCACCCGGGCTGCCCAGGACCTTTACGAGATCAAGGACATGCCCGGCGCGGTGGCGGCGGCCTCGCGCGTGCTCAAGTACGCGCCGCCGGCGCCGGCCGACCTGCGCGCCAAGGCGCTGGCGGTGGTGGCCGACGCCAGCTTCGCGCAGAACAAGTATGCCGATGCGGAGCATGCCGATACCCAGCTGCTGGCACTGGACGGCTCCGACCCCAAGCAGCGCCAGACGGTGACCGAGCAGCTCGCCGCCTCGATCTACAAGCAGGGCGAAGCTGCGCGCGGCGCCGGCGACCTGCGCGGCGCGGCGCATCATTTCCAGCGCGTGGCGCAGGTCACGCCGGATGCCTCGATCCGCACCAAGGCCGACTACGACGCCGGCAGCGCCTACGCCGCGGCGCAGGACTGGCCGGCGGCGGAGCAGAGCCTGGAGGATTTCCGCCGGCGCTACCCGGACAACGCGCTCGACGCCGACGTCGACAAGCAACTGGCCCTGGCCTACCAGAAGGACAAGCAGCCGGCGCAGGCGGCCGCGGTCTACCAGCGCATCGCGCAGCGCAGCACGGAATCGGCCGATACCCGGCGCGACTCGGCATGGCTGGCTGCGAGCCTGTACGAGCAGGCACACCAGGACGCGCTGGCGGCCGCCGCTTACGACGCCTATGTCCGCGCGTACCCGCTGCCGCTGGACCGCAGCCTGCAGGCGCGGCAACGCCTGGCCGGCTACGCGCTGGCCCGCGGCGACCGCGCCGCTTATACGATGCGTCTGCGCGAGATCATCGCGGTCGACGCCGCTGCCGGCGCCGGCCGCAGCGACGCCACCAGGCTCGCCGCCGCGCAGTCGGCGCTGGAGCTGGGCCGCATCGCCGCCGAGAACGCGCGGGTGGTGCGCATCGACCTGCCGATCGCCAGGACGCTGCCGCTGCGCAAGCAGGCCACCGAGGCCGCGGTGCAGGCTTTGAACCAGGCCGCCGCATACGGACTGGCCGAGCAGACCACGGCCGCCACCTACGAGCTGGCCGGCGTCTATCGCGATTACAGCCGCGCGCTGCTGGAATCCGAGCGCCCGCCCCAGCTCGGCGGCGAGGAGCTCAAGCAATACGAGCTGCTCCTGGAAGAGCAGGCGGAACCGTTCGACGAATTGGCGATCAAAGCGCACGAGGCCAACCTGGTCCGCATCAAGCAAGGTATCTGGAACCCCTGGGTGCGCAAGAGCGCCGATGCGCTGGCGGAAATGTCGCCCGGCAAGTACGGCAAGCGGGAACAACGCGAGGAGATTTATGACAATCTCCGTTAAGCCCTTGGCGCTGGCGGGCCCGCTGTTGCTGCTGGCGGCCTGCGCGGCCAAGCCGGAAAAGCCGGCCGAGGCGGCCGCCCCGCCGCCGGCGGCGGCGCAGGCCAACAAGGGCGACCCGGAAAAGCGCTTCGCCGACGCCCTGGCGCTGGTCAAGGCGCACAAGAGCGGCGACGCGCAGGCCGCCCTGGCCGCGCTTGCCGTGGATTTCCCGCAGTTCTCCGGCCCCCTGTGCGAGCTCGGCGTGCTTTACGCGCAGGGCCGCAGGCGCGACGAGGCCATCGCCAGCTTCTCCAAGGCGGTGGCCGCCAAGCCGGACAACGCGTTCGCCTACGGCTGGCTCGGCATCCTGTACCGCGAGAACGGCGCCTACGCCCGCGCCGAGCAGTCCTACCTCAAGGCGATCTCGATCAACGCCGACGATGCGCCGGCGCATTTGAACCTGGCGATCCTGTACGACGCTTACCTGCACCGTCCGCAGGACGCGGTGAAGCAGTACCGCGAATACCAGCGCATCGCGGGCACGGACCGTGCAATCGTCACCGCCTGGATCAACGAGCTGCAGGAGCCCGCCGCAAGCCGACCGGCGGCGGCGGCACCGACGCCCGGCGGCGCAGCCCCGGTGGAGCAGAAACAATGACGCGGATATCATGGGCCGTTCTCCGCCGGCTCCCGCATGGGATGGCCGCATGCCTGTGGCTCGCCGCACCGGCCTGGGCGCAGGCGCCCGAAGGCGGCGCCGCGCCGCAGCCGGCAGCCGCCGCGGACCAGGGAATCGGGACGACCATCGTCGGCGACAAGGAGACCCCGATGGGCCTGTACCTCACGCCGTGGAAGAACGTCCATCCGGAGCGCGGCCTGGAACGGCCGCCGCAGCTGCTGGACGAGGAATTGACGCCGGTGGACCCCAAGGTGTTCCACCGCCGGGTCTATTACTTCGAAAAGCTTGCCGAGCAGCGCAAGCTGGAAACGGGCGCCGGCAAGTGAGCAGGACCGGCGTGGCGCCCGCGATGATGCCGCGCATAGTGGAATTCTTTAACCGCTGCAACCGTTAGACCAACCGTCGACAAGCTGACCGAGGACTTCACCATGGATTTAGTTGCCACCCTGACCCGCGCCTTCCAGAACGGCGGCGTCTTCATGTACCCGATCATGGCGGTGCTGGTGCTGGGTCTGGCCATCACGATCGAACGGTTCACCTACCTGCGCCGGGCCTACGGCGAGAACCGCAGCCTGTGGGCCAAGCTGCTGCCGCTGGTCAATGCGGGCCGCTACGAGGACGCCGAGAAGCTCGCGGCGGAATCGTCCACCGCCATCGGCCGCGTGCTCGGCTACGGCATCGTGCGCTCGAGGGACCACGCCTCGCGCGACGAAGTGGAGCGCGCCATGGAAGAAGGCCTGATGGAAGTGACGCCGCAGCTCGAGCGCCGCACGCACTACCTGGCGGTGTTCGCCAACGTCGCCACCCTGCTCGGCCTGCTCGGCACCATCATCGGCCTGATCCACGGCTTCTCGGCGCTGTCGGGCGTCAGCCCCGCCGAGAAGCAGGACCAGCTCTCTCAAGCCGTGTCCATCGCGATGAACTGCACGGCGTTCGGCCTGATGGTCGCGGTGCCCTTCATGCTGATCCACGCCTGGCTGCAGTCGATGACCGACGAGCTGGTCGACAGCCTGGAGATGGCGTCCGTGAAGTTCCTCAACAGCCTCGGGCTGAACGGCTAGGACGGGCCGCCACCGGACGTCGGGGAAGACCTGTCATGATGCGGGGACTGTCGCGAGGCACCCGGCGCCTGTCGCGCCGACTGCGCCGCAAGCGCGCAACCGAACTGAACATCGTGTCGATGATCGACATCCTCACGGTGCTGGTGTTTTTCCTGCTGGTGAACGCCACCGGCGTGTCGATCCTCGGCATCAACCTGCCGTCGAGCAGCTCGCAGCCGCCGCAGCAGCTGCCGCGCGACCTCAAGATCGTCATCCGTACCGACGGCCTGACCGTGGCCGACGCCAGCGGCGCCATCCAGCTGCTGCCCAACGGCGCCGCCGGCTACGACCTCAACGGCTTGGCCGCGGTGCTCGGCCAGATCAAGGACAAGGTGCCCGAGGAGGACTCGATCAAGCTGCTGCTGGAGCCCGGCATCAATTACGACACGCTGGTGAAAGTGATGGACGTGGCGCGCATCGACCCGGGCGGCACGGGCCGGCAGGCGCGGGAACTGTTCCCGCAGATCTCCATGGGCGACGCCCCGCCGAAAACCAACGGAGTCGGGCCATGATGCGCTTACGCTCAACCTTCATGCGCGGGCGCATGGGCCGCCGCATGTTCAAGCGCGAGGCGGTGCCGCTGAACCTGGTGTCGATGATCGACATCTTCACCACCCTGGTGTTCTTCCTGCTGCTGACCTCGACCAGCGTGCAGACCCTGCATAGCCCGCGCTCGATGCAGCTGCCTTCGTCGACCACCACGATGGCGCCCAACGATGCGCCGGTGGTGATGGTCACGCCGACCGACATCTCGATCCAGGGCCGCTTCGTGATGAGCGTGGCCGACGCCGAAGCGGCGCCGGACGACCTGCTGCCGCCGCTGGCGGCGGAGCTGCAGCGCGTCGAGAAGGCGCAGATCGAGGGCGCGGAAGCCGGCAAGCTGACCCGCGGCGACATCAACATCATGGCCGACAAGGACATTCCCTACTCGCTGCTCAAGCGCGTCATCCGCACCTGCGGGCAGTCCGAATTCGCGCACATCTCGCTGTCCGTCAACCACGTCAGCCGCCGGGCTTCGTCATGACCTCGCATGCCATCCGGTGGGAAAGCTGGGCGCTGTCCGAAGAGGCGGACCGCCGGTTCCGCCGCATCCTCGCCGGCGTGTGCCTGCCGGCGCTCGTGCTGGTGACGGTGCTGTCGATCTGGCGCATCGAAATGCCGCCGCGGCCGTTGCCGACGTTCAACCCCAACCGCTACGTCGAGCTGCTGGCGCAGGAAATCCCCAAGCCGCCGCCGGAACTGCCCAAGCCGGAAGAAAAGCCCAAGCCGCAGGAAAAGCCGACCGAGCGGGTGCCGCCGCCCAAGCCGGTGGAAAAGCCGATCGAGCGGCCGCCGCCGCCCAAGCCGGTGGAAAGCGCGCGCGACCTGGCGCGCAAGACCGAGGAATTCCAGGCCATCGAAAAGCTCGCCCACCTGCAGCCGCAGGACGCCGCCGCCCTCAACACCGGGCCGCTGGTTTCGCCCACGATCAACTCGGCCGGCGGCATCGCCCCCTCCGGCGAGAACATCGCCGGCTCGGCCGCCCGCACCAGCGGCGGCATCGGCTACGCCGGCAACGTCAGCCAGGGACAAGGCGAAGTCGGCCTGGGCGCGCGCCGCACCGGCACGGTCAAGAGCACGATCGACGCCAACCACGGGCGCGACAGCGGCGACCTGGCCAAGATCGCGCGCAGCCGCGCGGAGATCCAGGAAGTGTTCGACCGCAACAAGGGCGCGTTGAACGGCATCTACACCCGCGCCGCGCGCGAAAACCCGAACATCGCCGAGGGCAAGATCGTGGTGCGCCTGACCATCGCCCCCGGCGGCGAGGTCACCGAGTGTTCGCTGGTGTTCAGCAGCTTCGGCGACCCGGAGTTCGAAGGCAAGATCATCGAGCGCATCAAGCTGATGCGATTCGCGGCCAAGAATGTGCCATCATTCACGGAACCTTCGTATTCCCTGACATTCCAGCCAAGCTAAGGCGCGCACCAACAGGACGACATGGGTTTTCTAAGCGGAAAAAAAGCACTCATCACCGGCATCGCCAGCGAGCGCTCGATCGCCTCGGGCATCGCCGAGGCCTTCCACCGCGAAGGCGCCGAACTGGCCTTCACCTACCAGGGCGAAAAGCTCAAGTCCCGCGTGGAGGAGCAGGCGCACGCCACCGGCTCCTCGATCGTGCTGCCGCTGGACGTCACGCGCGACGCCGAAATCGCCGCGGTGTTCGACACGCTGAAGCAGCGCTGGGGCGGGCTGGACATCGTCATCCACTCGATCGGCTTTGCGCCGCGCGAGCTGCTGTCGGGCAGCTACCTCGACACGGTCACGCGCGAAGGCTACGCCCTGGCCCACGACATCTCCGCCTACAGCTTTGCCGCCCTGGGCAAGGCGGCACGGCCGCTGCTGGCAGGCCGCGCCGGCGCCCTGCTGACGCTCACCTACCTGGGCAGCGAGCGCTTTGTTCCGATGTACAACGTCATGGGCGCGGCCAAGGCCAGCCTGGAAGCCAACGTGCGCTACATGGCGGCCGAACTGGGGCCGCAGAACGTGCGCGTGAACGCCATTTCCGCCGGCCCGATCAAGACGCTGGCTGCCGCGGGCATCAAGGGCTTCCGCAACATGCTGTCGCACGCCGAGGCCGGCTCGGCGCTCAAGCGCAACGTCACCATCGAGGAAGTCGGCAACGCGGCGGCGTTCCTGTGCTCGGACCTGGCGTCCGGCATCACCGGCGAGATCCTCTACGTGGACGCCGGCTTCAACATCATGGGGTTCAGCCTGGACCGGGAATCGGCAGCCGGCAATCGGGATTCGTAACCGCAACCGGGACGTTTCAATTCCCGATTGCCGGATCGCGACTCCCGCCTTTCACCCGCCAGTTTCCGCGCCCTCGGCGGCCGGCTTGGCCTTGACCTGCACCGCGATGCGCTTGCCGATCTGCCGGCGGAACGCCGCGAACTCGGCCCCGGCCATCGCGTCGCGCAACTGCACGTTGTTCTTCCTGATCACCGCCTCGTCGGCCGACTGCAGCACGGGGTCGTCCACCGCGGACAGGGCGATCACGGCGATGTCGCCGTTGCCCAGCGGTGCTTCCGCGTAACCGAGCTTGCCCGCCGCCGGCCGCGGCATCCTGAACAGCACGCCCAGCAGCACCGCGTCGAGCGCGCTGTTGTCGCGCGCCGTGGCACCCGGCGAAACCGCGCTGGCGGCTGCACCTTTCACCGCGGATTCGAACCCGGTTCCGGCCTGCAGGATCTTGAGCAGGGCGTCGGCCTCGGTCTTGGCGCGTGCCTTGGCCGCCTCGCTCTTGAGGTCGCCGCGGATCTGCTCGCTCACCTCGTTCAGCGCGAGCTGCCGCGGCGCTTCGTACGCGGCCTTGCGCACCACCACCACGTGCTGCGGGTCCAGCGCCATCGGCTTGCTGTTGTCGCCGTCCTGCTGCACTTCGGTGGAGAACGCCGCGGCCAGCACCGCCGGGTTGGAAGCGATGTCGGTGCCGCCCTTGCGCGTGATCCAGTCGGTCGTGCGGATCTGCAGTCCGAGCGACTTGGCCGCCGGATCCAGCGACGCGGAGTTTTCGAACGCGAGCTGCTCCAGCCGGCCCCACTGGTCCTGGAAGTTCTTTACCGCGTCCTTCTGCTGCCACAGCTCCACCAGCTGCTGGTGCACCGCCGCGTCGTCGAAGGGCTTGACCTGCGCTGCCTTGACGTCGATCAGCTTGATGATGTGCCAGCCGAACTGCGTTTCCACCGGTTCGCCGAGCGAGCCGGGCTTGTCCATGGCGAACAGCGCCGCCTCGAACTTGGGCACCATGGTGCCGCGCTTGACCCAGCCCAGGTCCCCGCCCTGCGCCTTGGAGCCGGGATCATCGGAATTCTGCCTGGCCAACTCGGCGAAGTCGGCGCCGGCCTTCAATTTCGCGTACAGATCCTGGGCCTTTTTCTGCGCCGCCGCCTTGTCGGCGCCGAAGGCGACCAGGATGTGCGCCGCGTGCCGCTCCTCGGGCGAGGAAAACAGCGAAGCCTTGCGCGTGTCGTAGATCTGGCGGAGCACGTCGTCGGAGGGCGGCGCGGACTTCGGCATCTGCTCCAGCGCCAGCTCGACATAGGCCAGCTTGATGCGCTCGGGCGCAAAGTAGCCGGCCTTGCGCTCGTCGTAGCGCTGCTTGACCTGGGCGTCGGTCACGTCCGCCGCTGCCAGGTACTTCGCCTGCTCGAAACGCACGTAGCTGAACACGCGCTGCTGCCGCTCCAGCCGCCAGCTGGCGCTGGTCTGCGCGGGTGTGACGAAAGCGCTGGCCAGCACGGCTTCGCGCATCTGCTCCACCGGCAGCTTGTCGCGCCGATCCGCCTCGAACTGTTCCGGCGTGGTGTGCAGCACGCCCGCCAGCACGCTCTTGTAACGGTCGGCGGAAAAGCGGCCGTTGTCCTGGAAGTACGGAATCGCCTCCAGGTATTCGCGCAGCCCGGCGTCGTCGATGCGGTAGCCGGCGCTGCGCGCGTACTGCTTGAGCAGCAGCTTGTCGACCATGTCCTGCAGCACCTTGTCGCGCATGCCGGCCTGGTCGATCTTGCTGGCGTCGAACGCCGGTCCCATCTGCTGAGCCAGCTGGCGATAGGCGCCGTCGTACTCGTTGCGGAACTGCGATTGCGTGATCTTGGCGTCACCGACCCTGGCGATCACCGGATCGGTGCCGCCGCCTTCGAAGCGCTGGACGCCCCAGAACGCGAACGGCAGGCTGATGGTTGCGATGACGACCCACAAAATCGGGCCGGTCATTCGGTCACGGATGGTCTGAAGCATAGTCAGGCTCTGCGCCCAGCGCTGGCAAACGGCATAAATGAAATGGGCGCCCGACAGAGCGCCCCTTGACCTGCATACGAAGAAAGTTCATGAGTGGCGGAGCGGACGGGGCTCGAACCCGCGACCCCCGGCGTGACAGGCCGGTACTCTAACCGACTGAGCTACCGCTCCACGTCGTGAACCTTCTTTACGCATCTTCAAGCCGTTGCCCCGCCCGATCGCGGGTGCCGCAACGGATTTGGTGGGTGCTGACGGGCTCGAACCGCCGACCCCCGCCTTGTAAGGGCGATGCTCTACCGACTGAGCTAAGCACCCGGGCGGGCAAATCCGGCCCGCGAACTGGCTATTTTACGGAGTCTTTGAGCGCCTTGCCAGCCTTGAACGAAGGATTCTTGCTGGCGGCGATTTTCATCGGCTGCTGAGTCTTGGGATTGCGGCCCAGGCGCGCGGCGCGCTTGCGGATGGCGAACGTACCGAAACCGACCAGGGAGACCTTGTCGTTCTTCTTCAACGCCTTGGTCACCACCTCGATGAAAGCGTCCACGGCACGCCCCGCGTCGGCCTTGGACAGGTCGGCCTTGTCGGCGACCGCATTGATCAGTTCGGCTTTGTTCATGTCGATATTTCCCCTCGTCGATTCGGATTATGTGCCGCTGGATGCGAAACCGCGTCCCCCAATGGTGAAGCCGGCGCTCGACCCGGCGCCTTCCTGAAAAATTCCGGCTGCGGCAACGGAAGCTGTCTTATACCAACGCCCACCGTGAGCGTCAATGAATCGGATGCGCCATTTGGGCAACGCGC
This sequence comes from Nevskia sp., assembly GCA_016779605.1. Lineage (GTDB taxonomy): Bacteria > Pseudomonadota > Gammaproteobacteria > Nevskiales > Nevskiaceae > Nevskia. The sequence continues at coordinate 38,307 of JADHNH010000005.1, forward strand.
ACGTCAGGCGCGCGACAGCAATAAATCCCAAGCCTGCAAGGCACATTGTGCCGGCTTGCGGCACGCACGACCGCGCGCCTGACGCGGCCTGCGTGCCGTCATTGCCGGCTCTTTCAGTGCGGCCGCAGGCCCTCGCCCGACGAGGCCGCGGCGCCGGTGCCGCCTTCGACGTTGGCCTTGGCCTCCGGCATGCGCTCCAGCGCAATGCGCAGCACGTCCTCGATCCAGCGCACCGGCTCGATGTCGAGCTTGGCTTTGATGGTCTCGGGAATCTCCGCGAGGTCCTTCAGGTTTTCCTGCGGGATGATGACGGTGCGGATGCCGCCGCGCTGCGCCGCCAGCAGCTTTTCCTTCAGCCCGCCGATCGGCAGCACTTCGCCGCGCAGGGTGATTTCGCCGGTCATCGCCACGTCGGCGCGCACCGGGATCTGCGTCAGCACCGACACGATGGCGGTGCACATCGCCACGCCGGCCGAAGGGCCGTCCTTGGGCGTGGCGCCCTCGGGCACGTGCACGTGGATGTCGTTCTTCTGGTAGAACTCCGGGTCGATGCCCAGCGTGCGGGCGCGCGAGCGCACCACGGTGAGCGCCGCCTGGATCGACTCCTGCATGACGTTGCCCAGGCTGCCGGTCTGCGTCAGCTTGCCCTTGCCCGGCGACAGCGCCGACTCGATCGACAGCAGCTCGCCGCCGACCTCGGTCCAGGCCAGGCCGGTGACCTGGCCGACCTGGTTCTTCTCCTCGGCGCGGCCGAAGCGGAAGCGCTGCACGCCCAGGTATTTCTCGAGGTTCTTCTCGGTGACCTTGACCGTCTTGGTGGCGGGCTTTTCCAGCACCTGCTTGACCACCTTGCGCGCGATCTTGCTGATCTCGCGCTCGAGGTTGCGCACGCCGGCTTCGCGCGTGTACGTGCGCACGATCGAGCGGATCGCGTTCTCGCCCACCTCCAGCTCGCTTTCCTTCAGGCCGTTGGCCTTGATCTGCTTGGGCAGCAGGTAGCGCCGCGCGATGTTGAGCTTCTCGTCCTCGGTGTAGCCCGGGATGCGGATCACTTCCATGCGGTCCAGCAGCGGGCCGGGGATGTTCATCGTGTTGGCGGTGGCGATGAACATCACGTCGGACAGGTCGTAGTCCACTTCCAGGTAATGGTCGGCGAAGGTGTGGTTCTGCTCCGGGTCCAGCACTTCCAGCAGCGCCGAGCTCGGGTCGCCGCGGAAGTCCATGCTCATCTTGTCGATCTCGTCGAGCAGGAACAGCGGGTTGCGCACGCCGCACTTGGCCATGCTCTGGATGATCTTGCCCGGCAGCGAGCCGATGTAGGTGCGGCGGTGGCCGCGGATCTCGGCCTCGTCGCGCACGCCGCCCAGGCTCATGCGCGCGAACTTGCGGTTGGTCGCCTCGGCGATCGAGCGGCCCAGCGAAGTCTTGCCCACGCCGGGCGGCCCCACCAGGCACAGGATCGGGCCCTTGAGCTTCTTCACCCGGCTCTGCACCGCCAGGTATTCGAGGATGCGCTCCTTGACCTTTTCCAGGCCGTAGTGGTCCAGGTCGAGCTGCTTCTCCGCGGCCGACAGGTCGATGCGCGCCTGCGTGCGCTTCTTCCACGGCACCTGCGTCAGCCAGTCCAGGTAGTTGCGCACCACGGTGGCCTCGGCCGACATCGCCGGCATCATCTTGAGCTTGTTGAGCTCGGCGTTGGCCTTGGTGCGCGCCGCCTTGGGCATGCCCGACTTCTCGATCTTGCGCGCCAGCTCTTCCTGCTCGTTGGGCGCATCCTCGAGCTCGCCGAGCTCTTTCTGGATCGCCTTGATCTGCTCGTTGAGGTAGTACTCGCGCTGGTTCTTCTCCATCTGCGACTTGACCCGCCCGCGGATCTTCTTCTCGATCTGCAGGATGTCGATCTCGCCTTCCAGCTGCCCCAGCACGTACTCCAGCCGCGACTTCGGGTCGGCCAGTTCGAGCACCTTCTGCTTGTCCTCGAGCTTCAGGTTGAGGTGCGCGGCGATGGCGTCGGCCAGGCGCCCCGGCGAATCCATGCTCGACAGCGACGGCAGCAGCTCGGCCGGCACTTTCTTGTTGAGCTTGACGTACTGCTCGAAGGTGGCGACGGTCGCGCGCATCACCGCGTCGATCTCGCCGGAGGCCTGCGGCACCTCGTCTTCGGGCAGCGGCTCGAACTCGGCGGTGAGGTAGGCGCCGCTGTCGTCGAGGCCGCGGATGCGCGCGCGCTGCGCGCCCTCCACCAGCACCTTGACGGTGCCGTCCGGCAGCTTGAGCAGCTGCAGGATGCTGGCGAGCGTGCCCACGTCGTAGAGGTCGTCGGCGCCCGGCTCGTCGGTGTCGGCGTGCTTCTGCGCGACCAGCATGATCCGCTTGCCGTCCTGCATGGCGGCGGTCAGCGCCTTCACCGACTTCTCACGGCCGACGAACAGCGGTTGCGCCAGGTGCGGAAAGATCACCACGTCGCGCAGCGGCAGTACGGGGGCTACATGCTCATTGGGATTGGACACTCGTCACCTCGCGGATCTTCTACGCGCCTATTATGGACTACGCAGGAAAGATGCGAGCGGATCCGGCCGATTCAAGTACGGGAACGGGCGCGGCACCGGCGGCACGATCCGCCGGGACCGTGCATGCCAGCGCCGCCGGCAGCTGGCGCGCATCCGCGCCGCAGGTTTCGGCGGCGCGGATGCGGCAGCGGAATCAAGCGGTGTTCTTGACGTCGCGGCGCGGCGCGTCGACGTTTTCGTAGACCACGAAGGGCTTGGCCTCGCCCTTGGCCACCGACTCGTCGACCACCACCTTGGACACGTTCTGCATCGACGGCAGGTCGTACATGACGTCGAGCAGGATGTTCTCCAGGATCGTGCGCAGGCCCCTGGCGCCGGTCTTGCGCTCCTTGGCCTTGCGCGCGATGGCGTGCAGCGCATCCTCGCGGAATTCGAGCTGGCAGCCTTCCATCTGGAACAGCTTGGCGAACTGCTTGACCAGCGCGTTCTTCGGCTCCTTCAGGATCTGGATCAGGGCGCGCTCGTCCAGCTCCTCCAGCACCGCCAGCACCGGCAGGCGGCCGACGAATTCGGGGATCAGGCCGTAGCGGATCAGGTCCTCGGGCTCGACGATCGCCAGCAGCTGGCCGATATGGCGCGAATCCTTCTGCGACTTGACGTCGGCGGCGAAGCCGATGCCGGTCTTCTCGGTGCGGTTCTGGATCACCCGCTCCAGGCCGGAGAAGGCGCCGCCGCAGATGAACAGGATGCCGGCGGTGTTGACCTGCAGGAACTCCTGCTGCGGGTGCTTGCGGCCGCCTTGCGGCGGCACGCTGGCGATGGTGCCCTCGATCAGCTTGAGCAGGGCCTGCTGCACGCCCTCGCCCGACACGTCGCGCGTGATGGACGGGTTTTCGCTCTTGCGCGAGATCTTGTCGATCTCGTCGATGTAGACGATGCCGCGCTGCGCCTTCTCGACGTCGTAGTCGCACTTCTGCAGCAGGCGCTGGATGATGTTCTCGACGTCCTCGCCGACGTAGCCGGCCTCGGTCAGGGTGGTGGCGTCGGCGATGGCGAACGGCACGTCGAGCAGGCGCGCCAGCGTTTCGGCCAGCAGGGTCTTGCCCGAACCGGTGGGGCCGATCAGCAGGATGTTCGACTTCTGCAGCTCGACGCCGTCGGCGGCGCCTTTCTGCGACAACCGCTTGTAGTGGTTGTACACCGCCACCGACAGCACTTTCTTGGCCTGGTCCTGGCCGATCACGTACTCGTCGAGCACCGCGCGGATTTCATGCGGCTTGGGCAGGCCCTTGACCTGCGGCTTGGCGTGCACTTCCTCGCGGATGATGTCGTTGCACAGGTCCACGCACTCGTCGCAGATGTAGACCGACGGGCCCGCGATGAGCTTGCGCACCTCGTGCTCGCTCTTGCCGCAGAAGGAGCAATACAGCACCCGGCCGCCTTGTCCTCCGCTCCGCACGTTTTCTGCCATCAGCGATACCTACCCTTGGGGCTGCATCCAGCCAGCGTCAGCCTGTTTTATAGCATGCCCGGATGTTGCAGCAAAATGACCGGGAATTCCATCGACCTCGCATTCCCCGGACATGAAGTCCGGCGCGGCCGGCCGCCGGCCGCTCAGGCCGCCGCCGCCGGGCTGGCGCGCCGGTCCATGATCTGGTCGATCAGCCCGTATTCCCGGGCCTGGTCGGCGCTCATGAAGTAATCGCGCTCGACGTCGCGCGAGATCTTTTCCACCGGCTGGCCGGTGTGCTCGGCGTACATGCTGTTCAGGCGCTCGCGCAGGTACAGGATCTCGCGCGCCTGGATCTCGATGTCGGTGGCCTGGCCCTGGGCTCCGCCGGACGGCTGGTGGATCATGATGCGGGTGTTGGGCAGCGCGTAGCGCTTGCCCTTGGCGCCGGCCGAAAGCAGGAACGAGCCCATGCTGGCGGCCTGGCCGATGCACATGGTGCTGACGTCGGGCTTGATGAAGCGCATGGTGTCGTAGATCGACAGGCCGGAGGTGATGACGCCGCCCGGCGAGTTGATGTACAGGTTGATGTCCTTGTCCGGGTTCTCGGCTTCCAGGAACAGCAGCTGCGCCACCACCAGGTTGGCCATGTGGTCGTCGATGGCGCCGACGATGAACACCACGCGCTCCTTGAGCAGGCGCGAATAGATATCGAACGCGCGCTCGCCGCGCGCGGTCTGCTCCACCACCATCGGCACCAGGTGCTGGGCTCGGACGATCGGGTCGGACATTGAGGATTTCCTTGGGTTTTTTCGGGCTTTTCTGGGGGCATCGGCTGCGGGCGGCGCGGGACTGCGCGCCACCCCGGACCCTTTACGCTGTGGGCGAAGCCGGCGGTTTCAACAGCTCTTCCATCGACAGGTCGACGTCCGTGGTGCGCGCGCCCGCCACCAGCGCCTCCACCACCTGCTCCTCGATCACCACCGCGTTCAGGCTCTGCATCATGTCCGGCCGCGAGCGGTAGAACGTCTTGACCTGCTCGGGATGCTCGTAGTCGCCGGCCAGTTCGTCCAGCGTGCGTTCGACCCGCTCGGCATCCGGCTTGAGCTCCCGCTTGCGGATCACTTCGCCGATCAGCAGGCCCAGCGCCACGCGCCGGCGCGCCGACTCCTCGAACAGCACGTCCGGCAGCATCTGCGCCAGCTTGTCGGGCTTGAGCTTGCCGCCGGCGCGGTCCAGCTGCATGCGGTTGGCGGCCTCCAGGCGCAGGCGCTCCACCTCCTGCTGGATCTGACTGGGCGGCACCTCGATCGGGTGCGCGGCCAGCAGCTGGTCCAGCACCTCGCGCTTGACCCGCGCCTTGACCGCCTTGTCGCGCTCGGTTTCCAGCGCGGTGCGGCACTTGGCGCGCAAGCCGGCCTCGCCGGCGGACTCCTCCACGCCGTGGGATTTGAGGAACTCGGCGTCCAGCGCCGGCAGGCGCACTTCGCGCACTTCCAGCAGCTTGACCGCGAACCGCGCCGTCTTGCCCTGCAGGTCCTGGCGCCGGTAATCGGCCGGGAACACCACGTCGGCGTCGAAGGCGTCGCCGGCCGAGTGCCCGGCCAGCGCCGCTTCCAGCTCGGGCAGGAAGCCGCCCGCGCCCAGCTCCACTTCGACTTTCTCGCCCTTGCCGCCCTGGAACGGCTGGCCGTCGATGCTGCCTTCGAAGTCGACCACGGCGACGTCTCCGGCCTGGGCGGCGCGCGCCACCGGCTCCAGCGTGCGGCGCGACTTGCGCAGGTTGTCGACCAGGCGGTCGACGTCGGCCTCGGTCACCTCGACCCGCGGCTTCTTCACCTCGATCGCGTCCAGGTGCTCCAGTTGGATTTCCGGGAATACGTCGAAGCTGGCGACGTAGGCCAGCGGCTCGCCGGCCTTCTCGCTGGTGATCTCGAAGCGCGGCTCGCCGGCCGGGCGCACCTGCGCCTGTTGCAGCGCCTCGGGCCAGGTCTGGCGCACCAGCTCGCCGATCACGTCCATGCGGGTGGCTTCGCCGTAGGTGCTCTGCACCATCTTCATCGGCGCCTTGCCGGGCCGGAAGCCCGGGATGCGCGCGCGCACCGCCAGGCGCTTCAGGCGCTCGCCGACTTCACGCTCGACGCGCTCATAGGGGATTTTGACGTGCAGGCGACGCAGCAGGCCGCCGGCCGATTCGACGTTGATTTCCATCGCGGGACTGTCTGATTCCACCAAAATTGAAAAATATTTCGAGATCCGGCTGTCGCCGGGCTCGCACGGAACCGCACTCTCCAAAAGGCCGGGGAACAACGCCGCAGTGCGTCGTGTATTCTTTGGTGCGAAAGGAGAGACTCGAACTCTCACGCCTTGCGGCGCTGGAACCTAAATCCAGTGCGTCTACCGATTCCGCCACTTTCGCGCAGATTCAACGAGAAATCCGCCGACGAATTGAGCTGACAAACCTGCTGCCCGCCGCAGACTTGAAATTATACCAGTTCGGGGCGGCGCAAATGGCTTAGGGTCTGTTGACATATGTTTGGTCGCTGCGTTGCCCCCAAAATTGTGCCCGGCAAGGCGCGAGGAGCGTAGTTTGGTTATTCCAAATGAGCGACGAGCAACGCAGCCGGGCGCGATTTTGGGGGCAACCCGAAGGGACGGGGCCATTTTTGCCCATCGCTGCGTCGATCGGCACTCGCATGGATTGACCATGCCACGCGCCTCTCTCCTTGCGCTGGGCAAAAATGACCGCCGTCGCAGCGATCAAACATTTGTCAACAGACCCTAGCCCCCGCCCCTTCGCCCGACCATGAGCCAACTGTCCGCCGCCCTGCGCAAGCCAGGCCCGCTGTGTGCGCTGCTGGCGCTGCTGATCCTGGCCGCGGCGCTGGCCGGGCTGGCGTTCGGCGCCACCCCGGTGCACGCCGCCGATGTGATACGCGCCCTGCTCGGCGCCGCCGGCCTGGTGCCGCCGGCCGATCCGGGCATCGCCGCCACCGTGCTGGAGCTGCGCCTGCCGCGGGTGCTGCTGGGCCTGTGCGTGGGCGGCGCGCTGGCGGTCAGCGGTGCGGCGATGCAAGGCATCTTCCGCAATCCCCTGGGCGACCCGGGGCTGGTCGGCGTGTCCAGCGGCGCCGCCCTGGCCGCCGCCGCCCTGCTGGTGCTGGCCGGCCCGGCCCGCGGCGGGCACTGGCTGCCGCTGGCCGCGTTTGCCGGCGCCGCCGCCGCCACCGCCCTGGTGCTGCGCCTGTCGAGCAGCGACGGCGTGGCGCGGCCGGCGCAGATGCTGCTGATCGGCCTGGCGGTGAACGCGATCGCCGGCGCCGGCATCGGCCTGATGGCGCACCTGGCCAGCGACAGCGCGCTGCGCGCCCTGACGTTCTGGATGTACGGCAGCCTGGAGCGCGCGCAGTGGCCGGAAATCGCCGTGGCCGCCCCGCTGATGCTGGCCGCCGGCCTGCTGCTGCCGCGCCATGCCGCCGAGCTCAACGCGCTGCTGCTGGGCGAAGCCGAGGCCGCCCATGTCGGCGTGGACGTCGAGCGGCTGCGGCGCCGGGTGGTGCTGCTGGTGCTGGTAGCGGTGGGCGCGGCGGTAGCCGTGTCCGGCATCATCGCCTTCGTCGGGCTGGTGGTGCCGCAGCTGGTACGGCTGTGGGCCGGCCCGGACCATCGCGCGGTACTGCCCGCTTCCGCGCTGCTCGGCGCGGCGCTGCTGACCGCGGCCGACACCGCCGCGCGCACCGTGGCGGCGCCGGTGGAGCTGCCGATCGGCATCCTCACCGCCCTCATCGGCGGCCCGTTCTTCATCGGCATGCTGCTGCAGCTCAAGTCGCGCGGGGAGATGCTGTGAACGGCGCCGGGCTGGCCGCGCAGGACGTCGGCTACGCCGTCGAAGGCCGCAGCCTGCTCGCCGGCGTGAGCCTGGAATTGCGGCCCGGCGAAGTGCACGCCGTGCTGGGCCGCAACGGCGCCGGCAAGTCGACGCTGCTGCGCATCCTGGCCGGCGAGCTGCGCGCGGGCAGCGGCACGGTGCGGCTGAACGGCCGCGAGCTGGCCGGCTGGAACGCGCAGCAGCTCGCCCGCCAGCGCGCAGTGATGCCGCAGTCCGAGTCGCTGCGCTTCGGCTTCACCGTCGAGCAGGTGGTGGCGCTAGGCCGCTTCGCCAGCCTGCGCCAGCGCCCGGAGGAGGAGCGGCGCATCGTGCGCCAGGCACTGGAGCTGGCCGGCGTCGGCCACCTGTACGACCGCAAGTACCCCAGCCTGTCCGGCGGCGAACGCGCGCGCGTGCATTTCGCCCGTGCGATGGCGCAGATCTGGCCGCCGGAAGACTTGCAGGCGGCACCTGCACGCTACCTGCTGCTGGACGAGCCCACCGCCAGCCTGGACCTCGCCCACCAGCACGACTGCCTGCTGCAGGCGCGCTGCTTTGCCGCTTCCGGCGTCGGCGTGCTGATCGTGCTGCACGACCCCAACCTTGCCCTGCGCTACGCCGACCAGGCCACCTTGCTGGCGGGCGGGCGCGTCGCCGGCCAGGGACCGACCCGCCGGCTGCTCGACAAGGCCATGCTGGAGCAGGTCTATGGCCTGAACGTGGACCTGATCGAGGTGCCGGGCGAAGACGCACCGGTGGTCGTGGCACATGCGCGCCGCGCCGGGCAGGCTTCGGGCTAGATGACCTGCATCTGGTCGATCTGCAACTCCAGCGCGTCCAGCCCGCGGAAGCGGTTGACCGCCAGCCGGTACACCAGGCGGACGCGGCCGCCGGCGGCGGCCATGCGCGCGGCGCCGTCGAAATCCGGCGCTTCCACCATGCCGCCGCCCGGCTGGCGCAGACGGTACTTGACGTGGCGGCCGTCGGCGCCGATCGGCCGCGCCTCCACCACATCGAACTCGCCCTCGAAGTGCGGCTCGGGGAAGCCCTGGCCCCAGGGCCCGGCGCCTTCGAGCACGCGCGCGGTGTCGATGCACAGCTCGGCGGCGCTGAGTTCGCCGTCGGTGTCGATGCAGTGCTGCAAGGCCTCTTCGTCCAGCGCCGCCGCGCAGTGCCGGTCGAAGGCCTCGGCGAACGTGTCGAGCGACGCGGCGGGCAAGCTCAGGCCGGCCGCCATGGCGTGGCCGCCGAACCGCAGGATCAGCCCCGGCTGCCGCGCATCGATCGCGGCCAGCGCGTCGCGCAGGTGCAGGCCGGCGATCGACCGCCCGGAGCCCTTGAGCAGACCCGCCTCGGCCGCCGGCGCAAACGCGATCACCGGCCGGTGCAGGCGCTCCTTGACGCGCGAAGCCACCAGGCCGACCAGGCCTTCGTGCCATTGCGGATCGAACAGGCAGACGCCGGTCTGCGGCGCGTCTTCCACCAGTTCCAGGGCCTGCTCGCGCATCTGCACCTCGATTTCGCGGCGCTCGCGGTTCAAGCGGTCGAGTTGCGCCGCCAGCGGGCGCGCCGCCTCGGGCGTCGGCGCCAGCAGGCACTCGATGCCGACCGTCATGTCGTCGAGCCGGCCGGCGGCGTTGAGCCGCGGGCCGAGCACGAAGCCCAGCTCGGCGCTGCCGGCAAACTGGCGGTCGCGCCCGGCCGCCTCCAGCAGCGCCAGCAGGCCGGGCCTGGCGCGGCCGGCGCGCAGCCGCCGCAGGCCCTGCGCCACCAGCACGCGGTTGTTGCGGTCCAGCCGCACCACGTCCGCCACCGTGCCCAGCGCCACCAGGTCCAGCAGCTCGGCCAGGTTGGGCTCGGCGCGGCCCTGAAAACCGCCCGCGGCGCGCAGCCGCGCGCGCAGCGCCAGCAGCACGTAGAACATCACGCCGACACCGGCCAGGTTCTTGCTCGCAAAGCCGCAGCCGGGCTGGTTGGGGTTGACGATGGCGTCGGCCGCCGGCAGTTGCGGTCCGGCCAGGTGGTGGTCGGTCACCAGCACCCTGATGCCCGCCGCGCGCGCCGCCGCCACCCCGGCCAGGCTGGCGATGCCGTTGTCCACCGTCACCAGCAGTTCGGCACCCTTGGCGCGCGCCAGCTCGACCACGGCGGGCGACAGGCCGTAGCCCATGGTGAAGCGGTTGGGCACCACGTAATCGACCTGGGCCGCGCCCAGCGCGCGCAGGCCCAGCACCGCCACCGCGGTGGCGGTGGCGCCGTCGGCGTCGTAATCGCCGGCCACCACGATGCGTTCGCCGCGCGCCAGCGCCTGCTCCAGCAGCGCGACGGCCGGCTCGATGCCGAGCAGGCCGCCCGGAGCCAGCAGATCGGCCAGTTCCAGCGACAGTTCCGCCGTGCCGGCCACGCCGCGTGCCGCGTAAACGCGGCGCAGCACCGGATGCAGGTCTTCGCGGAAAACGCCGGCGTCACCCGGCGGCCGGCGCCGGATCAGCAAGGGGGGAGAAAAGCAGTTTCCAGAAGAAACAGTTCCCAGTTTCCAGAAAAGCGCGCCGAAGCCGCTTCTGCTTTTTCTGGAAACTGGAAACTGGAATCTGGAAACCGTTTCATCACAGTCGTGCGAGCAGCGCCCGTTCCACCGCCGCGCGCTCGGCGTCCACCTGGATCAGGTCGCGCAGGCCGCCGCGCAGTACCGCGTCAGGGTCCTTCAGGCCGTTGCCGGTGAGCGTGCACACCACGGTCGAGCCGGCCGGGATGCGCCCGCGCTTGAGGTCGCGCACCGCGCCGGCCAGCGAAGTGGCCGAGGCCGGCTCGCAGAACACGCCCTCGGCCGCCGCCAGGCGCGCCTGCATGGCCAGGATCTCCTCGTCGCCGAGCTCGTCGAACCAGCCGCCCGACTCGCGCTGCACGGTCCAGGCCTGCTCCCAGCTCTGCGGGTCGCCGATGCGGATGGCGGTGGCCACCGTCTCCGGCTCCTTGACCGGCCCGCCGCGCAGGAACGGCGCGGCGCCGGAAGCCTGGTAGCCGACCATGCGCGGCCGCCCGGCGACGGGCGCCGGCGGCAGCTGCGCGCAGGCGCCGCCGCAGAAAGCGCAGGCGGCGGTGCCGGTGCCCGCGCTCTCGCTGTAGCCGATCCAGTGCGCAGTGATGTTGCCGGCGTTGCCCACCGGCAGGCAGTGGAAGTCCGGCGCGCGGCCGAGCGCCTCGACGATTTCGAAGGCGGCAGTCTTCTGGCCCTGCAGGCGGTAGGGGTTGATCGAGTTGACGATCGCCACCGGCGCGGTCCGCGCCACTTCCTTGACCAGTCGCATGCCGTCGTCGAAATTGCCGCGGATCTGCACGACCGTCGCGCCGTGCACCACCGCCTGGGCCAGCTTGCCCATGGCGATCTTGCCCTCGGGAATCAGCACGAACGCCTTGATGCCGGCGCGCGCGGCATAGGCCGCCGCCGCCGCCGAGGTGTTGCCGGTGCTGGCGCAGATGATGGCGCGGCTGCCGGCATGCACCGCCTGCGTCACCGCCACCGTCATGCCGCGGTCCTTGAACGAGCCGGTCGGATTGGCGCCTTCGAACTTGACGTAGATATCGGCATCCACGCCCTCGGCGCGCGGCAGGTTCTCCAGCCGGATCAGCGGCGTGCGGCCCTCGCCCAGGCTGATCGCACGCGCCTCCGGCGCCAGCGGCAGGCGGCTGCGGTAAGTCTCGATGATGCCGGTATATCTGGAAGTCATTTTAGGTTTGCTGAATCGAAGACGGTCCGCCAATGAACGCCAATAAACGCAAATAACAGCTGAAAAATCTCATCCGCGCGTGCCATTGCTTCTTTGTACCGGTCCGAGTTGTTTCGCTTCTATTCGCGTTTATTCGCGTTCATTTGCGGACCGAAATCGCTGCCCGATATTTACTCGAAATGTTCAACACGCAGCCGCGACGCGCCCGGCCGCACGAACGGCAGCGCCTGCATGCGCTCCAGGGCGCCCCTGGCGCGCGCGTCGGCGATTTCCGAGGTGATGATCGCCAGGGTGGCGTCCTCGTGCTCGCGCGGCTCCTTCTGCAGGATCGCCTCGATGCTGATGTCCAGCTCCGCCAGGATCGAGGTGATCGCGCGCAGCACGCCCGGCTCGTCGGCCACGCGCAGGCGCAGGTAATAGGCGCTGGCCACGTTGCCGGCCGGCACCACCGGCAGTTCGCGCAGCGCGCCCGGCTGGAATCCCAGGTCGGGCACCAAGTGCCGCGGCGCGGCGCCCTGCATGCGCGCCACGTCCACCAGGTCGGCGATCACCGCCGAGGCGGTGGCCTCGCCGCCGGCGCCGCGGCCGGCGCAGACGATCTGGCCGACGGCGTCGCCGTGCACGCGGATCGCGTTGAGCGCGCCGTCGGTCCTGGCCAGCGGATGCGCCGCCGGCACCAGCGTCGGGTGCACCCACATCTGGATGCCCTCGGCCGAGCGCTTGGCCAGCCCCAGCGGCTTGATGCAGTAGCCCAGCTCCTGGGCGAGCTGGATGTCCTGCGGCGTGACCTGGCCGATGCCCTCGCGCGCCACCGCGGCGAAGTTCAGCGGCACGCCGAAGGCGATCGAGGCAAGGATCGCCAGCTTGTGCGCGGCGTCGACGCCCTCGACGTCGAACGTCGGGTCGGCCTCGGCGTAGCCCAGCTTCTGCGCGTCGGCCAGGGCGTCGGCGAAGCTCTGCCCGCGCGCGGCCATCTGCGTGAGGATGTAGTTGCTGGTGCCGTTGATGATCCCGGCCAGGCTGTCGATCGAATTCGCCGCCAGGCCTTCGCGCAGCACCTTGATGATCGGGATGCCGCCGCCCACCGCGGCCTCGTAGGCCAGGTGCGCGCCGGCGGCGCGCGCGGCCTGCGAGATCTGGTTGCCATGCTCGGCCAGCAGCGCCTTGTTGGCGGTCACCACCGCGCGGCCGCGCCCCAGCGCGGCCAGGATCAGCTCGCGCGCCGGCGAGATGCCGCCGATCAGCTCGACCACCGCGTCGACGTCGGCGCCGGCGACGGCGTGCGGGTCGGTGCCCACCGTGATGCCGGCCAGGTCGCAGTCGCGGACGCGGTGCGGATCGCGCATCGCGGCATGCGTCACCACGACGCGGCGGCCGCAGCGGCGGGCGATCTCGTCGCCGTTGCGCGCGAGCACGCGCAGCACCGCCTGGCCGACCGTGCCCAGGCCGATCAGCCCGACGCGCAGCGGCGCGCTCATGCCGCGGCGGCCCGCAGCGGCGCGCCCTTGGCCAGCATCTTGCGGATCGAGCGCATCGCCTGGCGGGTGCGCTGCTCGTTCTCGATCAGCGAGAAGCGCACGTATTCGTCGCCGTACTCGCCGAAGCCGATGCCCGGCGACACCGCCACCCGGGCCTCGTCGAGCAGCCGCTTGGAAAACTCCAGCGAGCCCAGCGCGCGGTACGCCTCCGGGATGCGCGCCCAGACGAACATGGTCGCGCGCGGCTTCTCCACCGGCCAGCCGGCCTTGTTGAGCCCTTCCACCAGCACATCGCGGCGCTTGCGGTACATCTCGCAGATCTCGGCCACGCAGTCCTGCGGCCCTTCCAGCGCGGCGATCGCCGCCACCTGGATCGGCGTGAACATACCGTAGTCCAGGTAGCTCTTGATGCGCGCCAGCGCCGCCACCAGGGTCGGGTTGCCGCACATGAAGCCGACGCGCCAGCCGGGCATGTTGTAGCTCTTGGACAGCGTGAAGAACTCCACCGCGATGTCCTTGGCGCCGGGCACCTGCAGCACCGAAGGCGCAACGTAGCCGTCGAACACGATGTCGGCGTAGGCCAGGTCGTGCACCAGCCAGATGCCGTGTTCGCGGCAGATCGCCACGATCTTCTCGAAGAACGGCAGCTCCACGCACTGCGTGGTGGGGTTGGCCGGGAAATTCAGGATCAGCATCTTCGGCGCCGGCATCGTCTCCTTGATCGCCTTGTGCAGCTCGTCGAAAAAGTCCACGTCCGGCGTCAGGCGCACGTGGCGCACGTCGGCGCCGGCCAGCACCACGCCGTAAGGATGGATCGGGTACGCCGGGTTGGGCACCAGCACGGTGTCGCCCGGCGCCAGGGTGGCGAAGGCCAGGTGCGCCAGTCCTTCCTTGGAGCCGATGGTGGCGATCACCTCGGTCTCCGGGTCCACTTCGACCTGGTAGCGCGTGCGGTACCACGCGGCCATGGCGCGGCGCAGCCGCGGGATGCCCTTGCTTACCGAGTAGCGGTGCGCGTGCACCGCGTCTTCATCGTGGTGCTCGGGCTTGACGTATTCCGACTCGGTGCCGCGCACCGCCACTTCCACCAGCTTGTCGACGATGTGCCGCGGGGTCGGCTGGTCCGGGTTGCCCATGCCGAAGTCGATGATGTCCTCGCCGCGAGCTCGCGCCGTTTTCTTCATGTCGGAGACAATGTTGAAAACGTAGGGCGGCAAGCGCTGGATGCGCGGGAAGACGCTGTTCACGGGAGAGTCCTGACGAGCGGTGTGGGTGGTTCGGGCGGCGCAAAAGCGCCGTTAGGGGCGCAATTATTGATTCGGCGGCCGAATACTTCAACGCGCAGCGCGCTTTTCGTGCGCCGCGCCCGTCTGCTGCGGGCTTTCAGCCGGCCGGCATGTTACGGGCGAATTTTGTGGCGGCCGGGTCCAGCGCCACCCAGGGCTGGGCCGAGTCGCACCACAGGTGCAGCGCCGGCTTGAGCCAGGAAATGTCGTCCAGTGTGCCGGCCTTGATCCAGCTCAGGCCGGGCGTGGCCTCCACTTCGGACACGATCGGCGAGCCGCAGCGCGGGCAGAAGCGGCGCCGCACGGCACCGCCGCTTGCGCCGCGGTCGTCGAACGCCGCCAGCGCGGTGCCGCTGAACTCGAGGCTGGCCGCCGGCACGCCGACGATGATCGAAAAGGCCGAGCCGGACTGCCGCTGGCAATGCTTGCAGTGGCACACCGCGGTGGCCACCGGCTCCGCGCCGGAACGGTAGCGCACCGCGCCGCACAGGCAACCCCCTTCGATCCGGCTCATCCTGCGTTCTCCCGAATGGTTCCGCCCAACCCGCGCATGATTTCAGATCCGCTGCGCGCCTGCCTGCGCACCGCGCTTCATTTCAGGCGCGCCAGCATGGAAATGACGAAGCGGCCGCTGCCGGGCGGGTTCGGCACCGCGTCGTTGAACACCATGTCGATGCCGTCGCCCAGGCGCGACAGGGGATGCAGCACGTCCGGGTAGGCCGAATCGCGCCGCGTGTTCATGAACACGAACACGCAGCCGCTGGCGCGCAGCAGCTGCCCGAACAGCGGGTCCGGCACCGAGGCCAGGGGCACCAGCGCAGCCTTGCGCCGTGCGTAGAAATTGATCAGGTCCGGGCGCACCGCGAGCACGCAGTCCTGCGGCGGCACCTGCGCCTGGATCTGCCGCAGGTCGCGCGCCATGACGATCTCGGCGTTGACCTCCTCGTAGGCCTCGGCCGGGTCCGCCTTGTACCACGACACGTAGGCGCGGGCGTCGGGCAGCGGGCTGTCCGCGGCGGCGGCCACACGCGCGGCGCCGCGCACCAGCGCCGGCACCAGCGCAGCGGCGAGCAGGGCACCGGTTGCGGCCAGCGCGACACGCCGGAGGGAGAATCCCCCACCGGCCGTGCGCCGCAGTGCCGTCAGCGCCAGCACCGGCTGCACGGCCAGCACCGGCACGATCACCCACAGGAAGCGCGAGGCCTCCTCCGGAAAAGGCCACACGCACAGGATCGCCGCATACGCCGCCAGGTAGACCGCATCGTCGGCCAGGTGCGCCGCGCGCCACAGCGCGCCGGCCACGCAAGCCGCACCGAAGGCGCCGAACGCGATCGCCAAGGCCGGCCCGGCGCCGAAATCGTCCAGGAAGCCGCCTCCCAGGGCCGGCAGTTCCCGCTGCAGCTGGCCGGCGAGGTGGCGCAGCGGCGCCACCCCGTAGATCGCCTCGAGCTGCGCCTGGTAGCTCTGTGCGGAGCGGTGCAGCAGGTGCCAAGCGGCCAGCGGCGCTACGGCAATGGCCAGGGCGATGGCGCCGCTGCGGCGCGGCGCGCGCAGTGCCGCCAACGCCAGGGGCACTAGCAGCGCCACGCCGATGGTGCGCGTCAGCACGGCGGCGGCCACCGCCAGCGCCGCCGCGTAGAGCCATTCCGCGCGCGCACTGCGCCGCCAGGCGCCGAGCAGCGCCAGTGCCAGCAGGCTGCACAGCAGGTAGAGGTATTCCGACTGCACGGTCAGCCCGAGCAGCCAGCTCTGCGGCAGCGCTGCGCACAGCAGCACCGCCGTCGCCGCCTCGCGGGCGGCAAATCCCTCGCCGCGCAGCCAGGCCCACAAGGCCACCAGGGCCAGCAGGAACGCCGCCAGGGTGACCGCATGCACCCGGTGCAGGTCGCCCGCGGCACCGCTCCAGGCCAGCAGCAGCGGATACAGCGGCGGGAACCGGCTCACCGCGGCAGCCTGCGCCGCCACGCCGGCATCCCCCGGACTGGCGAAATGTTCCGCCATCATCAGGTAGTCCGGCCCGTCGTTGGCGAACTGCCCCATCTGGCCCGTCCAGGTCCAGGCGCAGTACAGCGGCGCCACCAGCGCCAGCACCGCGACGAGCAAGGCCCGCCGCCGCCACTGCGCCAAAGCGCGGGCGCCGGCAGGTGCGACGTCGCTGCCGGCTGCGGAGCTGGGTGCGGGCAGGCCGTTCATCGCGGCGATCATACCGGAGCCGCGCGCGCCGGCCGGCCGCTGCGCCACCGGCGTCCAATCCGTACACTGTGCCCATGCATCCGCACCGTCACACGCCGGCACGGCGGCAGCGGTGGAAGCGGCTGGCGGCCGCGGCCCTGCTGTGCGCCGCGGCCCCGGCGCTCGCCGCCCTGCAACCGGGCACGAAGGCGCCCGCCTTCAGCGCGCCGGCTTCGCTGGGCGGCAAGGTGTTCGATTTTTCACTGGCCGATGCGCTCAGGCAGGGCCCGGTGGTGCTGTATTTCTATCCCGCCGCGTTCACTTCCGGCTGCACGGTCGAGGCACACGAGTTCGCCGAGGCCTCGGACCAGTTCAAGGCCCTGGGCGCCTCGCTGATCGGGGTCTCGCACGACGACATCGGCACCCTGAAGCGCTTCTCGGTCTCGGAATGCCGCAGCAAGTTCGCGGTGGCCGCGGACCCGGACCAGTCGATCGCGCACGCCTACCGGGCGACCCTATGGTTCTGGCCCGGCCATGCGGACCGCACCTCGTTCGTCATTGCTCCCGACGGCAAGGTGATTTACGAATACTCGGCGCTGAGCCCGGACGCGCACGTGCGCAACACGCTCGAGGCGCTGCGCCGCTGGCGCGCGGCACAGCAGCGCTAAGTGGCGGGCGGCGCCGCGGCGACCTGGGCTTCGCGCAGGCGGCTTGGCGGCAGCCCGGCGTGCGCCTTGAAGATCCGGCTGAAGTGGGCGGCGTCGTCGAATCCCCAGCGCGCCGCGATCGCCGCGATGCTGCAGTGCCTGAACGCCGGATCCAGCAGGGCCTCGCGGCAGCGCTCCAGCCGCCGCTGCTGGATCCACGACGACACGCTGCGCCCGGTCTGCTCGAACAGCCGGTGCAGGTAGCGCAGCGAAATGCGGTTGGCGCGCGCGATCCGTTCCAGGCTCAGGTCCGCCTCGTGCAGGTGATCCAGGATGTAGCGCTGCACCGACTGCAGGTAGCGCTCGGACAGCCGGGTGGAGCCTTCGCCGTCGACGCTGGCCATGGCCGCGGCGATCAGCTCCAGCGTGGCGCGCTGCAGCCCTGCCCGCTGCTGTGGGTTCACCGCTTCGCCCTGCGCCGCCAGCGCCTGGATGTGCGCCGCCACGATGGTGCCGATGCCCCTGCGCCCGTCCAGGCGCGCGCCGGCGAACGGCGCGCCGCGCGGCAGGTGCTGCTCCAGCATGCGCCAGGGCACCATCAGCGTGATCTTGTGCAGCGGCTCCATCACCTCGAATTCGGTCGCGCGGTCGCTGGACCAGAACACGATGTCGCCGGCGGCGATGGCGAGCGCCTGGTCGCCGATGCGGAAATGCTCGAGGCCCTGGCGGGTGACCTGCACGCCCAGGTAGGGCTCCTGGTCCTGGCGCAGCTGGCGTCCCAGGCGCCGGCCCGTGCAGGGGCTGCAGACGCATTCCACCACCCGCAGCGCGGACACGTCCTGCTGGCGCATGCGGGCGGAAAAACCGGGCGCCAGCCGGCGCGGCACTTCCCAGCTGCGGTAGCCGGCGCTCAGCGCCGCCTGCCAGGCGTCGGTGAGCTCCGCCGAGCCGATCCCCTCGCTGGACCAGCGCCCCGCCGGGAAATTGTTCATGTCCACGGGATCTCCTCCAGGCCGCCGCCCGGGAGCCGGTTTATGGTGCAGCGGGCCGCAGACTTGCGGCCCCGGTGGCGCGAAACCCTGGGCGGAAAGCGGCGTCTGCCGGCATTCTACGCCGGACCCCGGTGAGCATCGAAGCGCCGCCGGCTGCCGGCGGCGGCGGCATTTGCCGGCCTAGCGGGCGGTGAAGGCGCCGTCCACCGTCAGCATCGAGCCGGACACCCACTCCGACTCCTCCGCGGCCAGGAACAGCGCGCAGTTGGCGACGTCGGCGGCGGTGCCCACCCGCGGCCACGGCGTGAGGTCGTGCAGCAGCTTGTTGGTGTCGGCGTTTTCCAGGAACGGGCGCACCATCGCGGTGGCCAGGAATCCCGGGCAGATCGCGTTGACGTTGATCCGGTGCGGGGCGAAGTCCAGCGCGAGCTGCCGGGTGAGGTTCACCACCGCGCCCTTGGAGGTGCAGTAGGCCGGCTCCTGCGCCAGGCCCACCAGCCCGCCGATGGAGGCGATGTTGATCACCTTGCCGCGGCTGCCTGACGGCCGCGGCGCCTGCTTCATCATCTGCGCGATGGCGTACTTGCACCCGAGCCAGACGCCCTTGGTGTTGACCGCCATGGTGAAGTCGAATTGCTCCTCGGTCTCGTCGAGGATCGTGTGCAGGCCGGTGAACACGCCGGCGTTGTTGACCATGACGTCGAGCCGGCCGTAGCGCGCCACCGCCTCGGCCACCAGCTGCTCGACCTGCGCGGCCCTGACCACGTCGGCGGCGACGAACGCCGCCTTGCCGCCCTGGCTGCGGATCAGCTCGTCGGTCGGCACCGACAGGTCCGGCTCGTAGCCGTCCTTCAGCGCCTCGCGCGTGCGGTCCGAGCAGACCACGGTGGCACCGGCCTTGGCCAGCGCCAGGGCGATGGCGCGGCCGTTGCCGGAGCTCGAACCGGTGACGACGGCGACGTGATTCTCCAGGCGGGACGTCATGGCTGCTCTCCTGCCCGCCGGTCAGCGGGAGCGAATGCGGTGGGATGGTGTCTTTTGCCGGGTGTCAGACGTAATGACCGCGGCGCGCCAGCACCTCGATCTTGTAGCCGTCCGGATCGGTGACGAAGAAGAACCGCGCCAGCAGCTCGTCGCCGCGCTTGAATTCCTTGATCGGCTGCGGCTCCAGGCCCAGGCCGGTGAAACGCGCGTGCTCGGCGTCGAGGTCGTCCACCGCCACCGCCACGTGGCCGTAGCCGGTGCCATGGGTGTACGGCTCGGTGCGGCCGCGGTTGAGCGTCAGCTCCACCTCGAAGTCGTTTTCGGCGTTGCGCAGGTAGACCAGCGCAAAGTCCGGAAAATCCAGCCGGTGCGAGGTCTTCAGCCCGAACGCCTGCTCGTAGAAGCGCAGCGAGCGCTCCAGCTCCATCACGCGGATCATGACGTGGATGACTTTTGCCATTGTCCTGCTTCCTGTGGGGCCGGTCTCAGACCGAGTAGCGGCACAGCGTCTCGCCGCCGTCGATGCGCACCAGCACGCCGTGCATGTAGCTGGATTCGTCGGAGCCCAGGAACACCGCCAGGCTGGCGATGTCGCCGGCTTCGCCCCAGCGCTTGAGCGGGATGCTCTGCACGAAGAAATCGTCGAAGTTCTTGTCGTCGAACAGCGCGCGCGTCAGCGCGGTCTTGGCGTAGGTCGGGCAGATGCCGTTGACGCGGATGCCGGCGTGGCCGTACTCGATGGCGAAGCAGCGGGTCAGGTTGGCCTGCGCGCCCTTGGAGATGTTGTACACCGACTGCTTCGGATGGCCCTGCAGCCCTGCGGTGGACACCAGGTTGATGATGTTGCCGCCGCCGCCCTGCCGCAGGAACGCCTTCACCGCTTCCTGGCAGCCGTACCAGGTGCCTTTCACGTTGACCCGCCAGCAGGCTTCCAGGTCCTCCTCGCCGAACTCGTGGGCGAGCTTGCCGCCGCGATAGATGCCGGCGTTGTTGACCATGATGTCGATGCGGCCGTGGCGCACCACCGCCGCGTCCACCAGCGCGGCCACCTCGGCGGCCACCGTCACGTCGCATTTGACGAACGAGGCGGTGCCGCCGGCCTGCACGATCTCCTGCACCGTGGTCAGCTCGGGGTGGCTCTCGAAACCGCCGGTCAGCGGCGCTTCACGCAGGTCGCTGACCACCACCTTGGCGCCTTCGCGCGCGTAGGCCACCGCGATGGCGCGCCCGAAGCCGGACGCCGCCCCGGTGATGACCGCAACCTTGTTCTTCAGACGATCGGACATGAGGTTCCCTCCGGGATGCCAGCGCATCCAGCTGTTGCCGCTCGGGGCAGCGGGCGGCGGCGGCTTGCCGCCGCCTGCAGCGGGCCCTTCAGCCCAGCCAGGCGGCCTGGGCTTCTTCCCAGCCGATCACCGCCAGCGGCGAGCCGTCCGGCTTGATGAAATTGAGCGGGCCGAGGAAGGTCATGTAGAACTCGCTGTCCACCGGAAACGCGGTCTGGTCGTGCCGCGCGTTGGCGGATTCGTAGCCGTAGCCGGGCGCCACCGCGGTGTCGCCGCCGGCGGCCTTGCCGCCGCGGATGTCCATGCGTCCCTTGGTCAGGAAGTATTCGCCCGGGCCGATGTGGAAGTGCGCGGCGAACGACGAACCCTTGGGGCAGTCGAAAATCGCGGTCCAGGCGCCCATCTCGGGGGAAACGTGCAGCAGCTTCCAGCGGATGCCGCCGGTGGAAAACGCCGCCGGGAACGGCTTCCACTCCAGCGCATCCATCTGCACGTACTCTTCTTTGAGCTTCGCTTTCATCGTTATGTCCTCCACGGCGAACGGCCGCCCGCGGCGGCCTGCAGGAATCGCCTTGCCGCCACAGCATACCCAGCCGGGGCCGGCCGCAGTAGACCGGATGTGCACAGCGGCTTGATCCAGCGTGCCCCGCCGCAGTCCTCGCCGCGGCCCCTGCCGGCCGCCGCGGCTGCCGTCACATCCGCGGCAGCAGCGGCATCGGGTCGACCGGGCGGCCCTTGTCGCGGATCTCGAAATGCAGCATCGGCTGCTGCTCGGGGCCCAGCCCCATTTCGGCGATCGGCTGGCCGGCCTGTACCTGCTGGCCCTCCTCCACCAGCCGCCGGCGGTTGTAGCCGTAGGCCGACAGGTAGGTTTCGTCGTGCTTGACGATGATCAGCTCGCCGTAGCCCTTGAGCGCGCTGCCGCTGTAGACCACCTTGCCGCCGGCGGCGGCCACCACCACCTGCCCGCTTTGGCCGGACAGGTCCAGGCCCTTGCTGCCGTCCACGCCGAACCGGCGCACCACGCTGCCGCGCGTCGGCCAGGTCCAGTGGCCGTCGCTCGGCGGCATGTCTTCGACCGCGGCAGGCATGGCGGGAGCGGGTGCCGTGGCCATATCCGCCGGCGCGCGCTCTTCCGGTGGCGGCGCGGTCGCGATTGCTGTCGCGGCCGCCGCAGCTGGGGCGGCCGATGCGGCTGCAGCGTTCGATATCGCTGGAGCGGTTGATACCGCCGGAGCAGTCGATGCTGCGGCCACCCGCGCCTGCCGGGGCGGCGGCATCGCCTCGCCGCCTGGCGGTGTCAGCCGCAGCACGCGGCCCGGGTAGATGGTGTAGTCGCGGCCGATGTTGTTCCAGGCGGCGAGGTCATGGAAATCGAGCTGGTTGCGGAACGCGATGGAATACAGCGTGTCGCCGCGCCTGACCTGGTACTCGCCGGCGCCGGCGCTGCGCTCCGCCGCCGGCGCGGCATGGCTGCGCCTGGGGCTGTGCTCGCGCACGCCGCTGGAGCCGCACGCCGCCAGCAGCGCCGCAAGCGCGGCCGTAGCCAGCAGACGCCAGCCTGGCTTCATGGCCTTAGCGCCGGCGCAACAGGAACCATCCGACGCCGAGCAGCAGTGCGGCGAGCGATACGTACGCGAGCTGGTGCGTGTAGCTGCGCACCAGCTCCACGCCGGGTTCGCCCAGGTAGTAGCCGGCCGCGACCAGCACCGCGCACCACATCACCGAGCCGGCGACGGTGAGCAGCGCAAACGGCGCCGGGTGCATGCCGAACACACCCGCCGGCAGGGAGATCAGGTGGCGGATCACCGGCAGGAAGCGGCCGCAAAACGTGGCGATCCGGGCATTGCGCAGGAACAACGCCTCCGCCTCGTGGTATTTGCGCTCGCTGATCAGCAGGTAGCGGCCATAATGCAGCAGCAGCGCGCGCCCCAGGCTGCGCCCCAGCAGGTAGTTGAAAGCCGCGCCCAGCAGCGAGCCCAGGCCGCCGCAGGCGACCGCCAGCAAGGGGTCGAGGCGGCCCTGGTGCGCCAGGTACCCCGCGGGGATCATGACCAGTTCCGAGGGCACCGGAAACAGGCTCGACTCCAGCGCCATCAGCAGGATGATCTGGGGATAGCCCAGCTGCGCGTAAAGCCCGCCGAGCCACGCCTGGATTGCGGCCATCGGGCGGCTCTCAGGCCTTGCCTTCGAGCAGCGGGACGAAGCTCACCGAGGTCACGTCGCGGCTGTGCCAGCGCCCGCCGCTGCGGTCGACCACGCGCAGCATCTGCTTGGCCGGCGGGCCCACCGGGATGATCAGGCGGCCGTTGCGGTCCAGCTGCTCGAGCAGCGCCTTGGGCACCTCGGCGGCGGCGGCGGTGACCACGATGCCATCGTACGGCGCGTGCGAAGCCCAGCCGCCGCTGCCGTCCGAGTAGCCGAAATGGATGTTGCGGTAGCCCAGGCCGCGCAGCCGCGCGCGCGCCGTCTCCGACAAGGTTTTCAGCCGCTCCACCGAGAACACGTTGGCCACCAGCTGCGCCAGCACCGCGGTCTGGTAGCCCGAGCCGGTGCCGACCTCCAGCACCTTCTTGCGCACGCCGCCGCCGGGCGCGTTGCGGTCCAGCAGCAGCTGCGTCATCAGCGCCACGATGTAGGGCTGCGAAATGGTCTGCGACAGCCCGATCGGCAGCGGCATGTTCTTGTAGGCCTCGGCGCGCCAGGACTCGTCGACGAACTCGTGGCGCGGAACCTTCTGCAGCGTTTCCAGCACGCGCTCGTCGACGATGCCCTCGGCGCGCAGTTCGGCGATCAGCCGCGCGCGGCTGGCCGGCGAAGTCAGCCCAGTGCCGGCGCCGCCGAGCGCGCGCACGCCGCTGCGGCCGGGCCCGGTCACAGCGCGCGCGCCCACTGCGTGAGCCGCTCCATCGCGCCGTAGCGCGTCAGGTCCACCACCAGCGGCGTGATCGACACGCGGTTGTTGGCGATGGCGTGGAAGTCGGTGCCGGGCCCGCAATCCTGCTCCGGCCCGGCCGCGCCGATCCAGTAGATCTGGCGGCCGCGCGGGTCGCGCGTGCGCGTCACCGGCTCGGCGCGGTGGCGGTTGCCCAGGCGCGTGACCTCGTAGCCGCGCAGGGCCTCGAACGGCACGTCCGGAACGTTGACGTTGAGGATGGTGTCGCCCGGCAGCGGCTCGTGCTTGAGCTGCTCGATCAGCCGCAGGGTGACGCGCGCGGCGGTCGGGTAATGCCGCACATCGTAGGACACGCAGGACACCGCGATGGCCGAATAGCCGAGGTGGCGGCCCTCCATGGCGGCGGCGACGGTGCCCGAGTACAGGGTGTCGTCGCCCAGGTTGGCGCCGGCGTTGATGCCGGACACGACCATGTCGGGCGTGTGGTCCAAAAACCCTGTAAGCGCCAGGTGCACGCAGTCGGTCGGCGTGCCGTCCACGCACCAGGTGCCGTCCTCGTGCTGCTGCACGCGCAGCGGGTTGAGGATGGTCAGCGAGTTGCTGGCACCGCTGCGGTTGCGGTCCGGCGCGACGATTTCGATGCTGTGCGGGCCGCGCAGGTGGTCGGCCAGGCAGCGCAGGCCGGGGGCCGTGCAGCCATCGTCGTTGGACAGGAGTATGCGCATCCGGGGGAAGGTCGGGGGTTGAAACTAGTTTAGCGGTTGGCGGGCTATCATGCCCACATGAAGCGCCCGCACGCCGATCCCGACGATGATTTCCGCTCGGCCATGGCCAACGTGCGGCCGCGCGCGGACTCCGACCGCGTGCCGCCGGTGCGCCGGCCGCCGGCGCCGCGCCCGCTCAGCGCCGAGGCCGACGAGCGCCAGGTGCTGGCCGAGCTGTTGAGCGCCGAGATCGAGCCCGAAATCTTCGAAAGCGGCGACACCCTGTCCTACCGCGCGCCGGGCCTGCAGGACGCGGTGTGGCGGCGCCTGCGCCGCGGCAGCTACCGCATCGGCGCCGAGCTGGACCTGCACGGCATGAACCGCGAGGCCGCGCGCGCGGCGGTGGCCGGCTTCCTGGCGCATTGCCAGGACCGCGGCCTGCGCTGCCTGCGCATCATCCACGGCAAGGGGCGCGGCTCGCCCAACAGCGGGCCGGTGATCAAGTCGCTGCTCGACGGCTGGCTGCGGCGGCGCAAGGACGTGCTGGCGTTCTGCTCGGCGCGGCCCCACGACGGCGGCACCGGTGCGGTCTATGTACTGTTACGCAGTTCTCAGACGGTACCCGGGCCGCGCTAGACGAATGCGGCGCAAAGGATGTAGCTTCAATCGCGTCCGCCATGCCGGCCGACGCTCAAGGGGAGAAAGAACATGCTTGCATCGATCCGCGCGCGCCTGAAAGCCTGTGCCATCGCCGCCTCGCCGCTGCTGCTCAGCGCCTGCGGCCAGGACGACGGCACCGGCACGCAGAAGTTCGAGGCGCTGGCGATCCCGCTGCTGTTCATGACCGTGCTGGTGGCCACGCAACTGTTCGCGCGGCGCAAGCCCGCCATGCTGCGCACGGGGGCCTGAGGGCCTTCATCGCGCCGGGAGGCACTGCGCGCCGCCGGGATCGGCGGGTCGCAGTTCATCGCCGTCCAGCTGCCAGGGCACCCGGCAGCGCAGTTCCGCGGCCAGCTCGCCGGGGCCGCGGGTTTCCGTGCGCAGCGACCACTCGCGCACCACGCCATCCACCGACCCGGTCAGCAGGCGCTGTCCGTCCGGGCTGATGGCGGCCGCCTGGAACGGGATCTCGGGCAACTGGCTGGCGTGCTGGGCAACGGTGCCCAGCAGTTCGCCGTCCCGCGTGTCCCACAGCCTGGCGGTGCCGTCCACCCCGGCGGTGACGACGAAATTCCCGTCCGGGGAAAATTCGGCGCTGCGCACTTCGCCGGCGTGGCCGCGCAGGGCCCAGGCGCGGCCATCGGCGAGGCGCCAAAGCGTGGCGCCGCCGCTGCCGGCGGTGCTCACCGCCCGTTCGCCGCCGGGGCCGAACAGGATCGAGTTGATCTCGCCGCCTGAAGCCTCCTCGAAGCGGCGCAGCACCTTGCCGTCGCGCACGTCCAGCAGCGCCGCCACCCGCCCGTGGAGCGCGGCGAGCACGCGCAGGCCGTCGGCGCTGAAGTCGATCGCCGCCACTTCGCCCGCGTTACCGCCGGCGGCGGGCGCCAGCTGCGTGGACCAGGCGAACCGCCTGGCGCCGAGGTCCCACAGCTTCACCGCACCCTGCACGCCGACCGCGTAGCGGCGCCCGTCCGGGCTCCAGTGCCCGGCCCGCGCCTGGTCGCGCTCGAACCGCGCGATCTGGGCGCCGCTACCGAGATCCCAGAGCAGCGTGGTGCCGCCGGCGATCGCGGCGGCCACCGCCTGCCCGCCTGGCGCCAATGCGACCGTCAGCACGCGCTTGCCCTGGCAGTCCAGCGCACGCAGCAGCCGGCCGGAGGCGCGGTCCCACAGCTTCACCCCTTCCACCTCGCCGCCGCTGGCGATCAAGGCGCCGTCGGCGCTGGCGGCGAGCACGTTCACCGACACCGGGTCGGCGGCGATGCTGCGGATCGGCTCGCCGCTGTGGCCGTCCCAGAGACGGATGCTGCCGTCGCCGCCGCCGGTGGCGATCCAGCTCGCCGCCGGGCCGTACAGCGCCGCTACGCCGGGCGGCCGCGGCGCGGCGGCCCAGCGCAGCGGATCGACGCGGTGCACGAATTCGTGCTGCGGCACCGCGGGCATGCGCCACAGCACCACGCGGCCGTCGGCGCCGCCGGTGGCGATGCTGCGGTCGTCCTCGCTGATGTCGCGGCCCTGCGGCAGCCCGTGGTGGCCGTCCAGGCTGAACAGGTCCGCACCGGTCTGCGCGTCCTGCACCGTCAGGCGCGAATTGTTCGACGTCATCACCCGGCCGCCGCGCGCGCTGATGTCGAAGTTGTTGCCGGCGGCGCCGGCGAATTGCTGCGCGTAGACCAGCGCGCCGTTGGCGGTATTCCACACCCTGGCGCCGTCGGCGGCCTTGGTCAGCAGGCGCGTGCCGTCCAGGCTGAACAGCAGCAGGGGCCGGGCCGAGGGATGCCCCGCGACCAGCCGCAGCGCGCCGTCGGCGGCCTGCCAGACCCGCACCGCGCCATCCTGGGCGCTGGCGGCGACCAGCGTGCCGTCCTGCGTGTCGTCGAGCGACACCACGCTCGACTGCAGGCCGCGCAACGTCTGCAGCCGCCGGCGCAGCTCGCCGTCCCACACCATCACCTCGCCGTTGCCGCCGCCGGTGATCACGCGGCGTCCGTCGCGGCTGAAGCCGGCGACGGAGAAATTCCCCGCCAGGCGCCGCACCGCCTTGCCCGTTTCCAGGTCGTCGATCTCCACGGCATTGTCGGCCGTGGCATGCACCACGCGGCGGCCGGACGCGTCGAAGAAGTTGAACGGCCGGTCCGCACTGGGCGGCGTGGACAGCATGGCCAGCGACCGGCCGCGGCGCGCATCCCATACCGCCAGAAAGCCGCTGGCGGCGCGGTCGGCGACGCCGCCGAAGTACACCAGCCGGCCGTCGCGGCTGAACGCCGGGCCGTAAAACATGGCGAACCCCGGCAGGGCGAACTCGCTCAGCCGGACCCCGGTGTCGGCCTGCCAGACCCGCAACAGGTCGCCGGTGCTGCGCGTCAGCAGCAGCTTCGCATCCGGGCTGAACCGCACCGAGCGCACCGGCAGCCCGGTCTGGAACGAGGTCTGCGCCGCATCGACGATGCGCATCGCCTGCCCCAGCATGAAGCGCAGGGCCGGCGTGTCGGTGCCCAGGCGATACGCTTCCTCCAGGAACACCGCCGCGCGCGCCTCGTTGTGCGCCAGCAGCTCCTGGCGTCCGCGCTCGTAGACGGTATCGATATGCGTGCGCA
The DNA here is from genome assembly GCA_016779605.1 of Nevskia sp. GTDB lineage: Bacteria > Pseudomonadota > Gammaproteobacteria > Nevskiales > Nevskiaceae > Nevskia. The sequence goes on from JADHNH010000005.1 coordinate 65,565, forward strand.
GCGCCTGCTGCGCCAGGGCCTCGCCCTTGGCTTGCTGCTCGAAGTTCCACAGGCCCGCCAGCAGTGCGGCCAACCCCAGTGCGCCGGCGCACCAGGCCAGCCGCAAGGCCAGTTGCCGCCGGCGTTCGCGACGGCGCAACTGGTCCAGGCTCAGGCCCAGCAGGCCGGCGGCGAGCTTGAGCAGGGCCAGGCTCCTGCCGTCCCTGCCCGGCCGCACATCGGCGGCGATCGGTTCGGCGCCGCCATCCAGGCGCAGCGACGGCGGCAGGCATTCGAGCAGGCCCTCGCCCGGCTGCTGATCCGCATGCGGCTCGCCGTCGACGATCAGGCACAGGATGCGGTCACCGCGGCCGAGCGCGCGAAACCGCGCAACCTCCTGCTCCACCCAGCGCGACACCGCCGCATACGGCGAGGCGATCACAACCAGGTAGCGCGACTGCGCCAGCGCCGCGTCGATGGCGCGGCTCAGGCTCGCCGAGCTCGGCAGCTCCTCGTGGTCGCGGAACACCGGGAAGATCCGCCGCGGCGTGGCGCCGTCCACGCCGGCGCTGCCGACCAGGCGGCGCGGCACGCGGTAGCTCTCCAGCGCCCGGTGCAGCCAGCGCGCCCAGGCGCGGTCGCGGTGGCTGTAGGAGATGAAGGCCCAGTACTTGTAAGGCTCTTGCTGCACCCCAGGGGCTCCGCGCCGCCCGGCGCGGGCAGCGGCAATGCTCGAATTGTTGCGCGGATTATGGGGGGTGAGGGACCAGAGGAGTGACTCAATGTCACTCCTCTGGTCCCGAACGCCCGGCCAGGGATGGCCGGGCCGGGCGCTCCGGTAACCGCGCGGTCTCGCCATGGATGGCTGCGCCGAACATACAAGGCCTTATCGACAACAGCGGCCGGTAGCGCTCCAGCGCCGA